>JAGVCC010000385.1 GCA_020059395.1 Chitinophagales bacterium
ATTATCACCACATGAACCAGGAGCTACACCAACTTATACAGGAATGCTGCAAAAGCAACCGGCAAAGCCAAAGCCGCATGTATAAGCTATTGGCTCCTAAAATGTTTGTGGTTTGCCAGCGCTATACTAAAACAAGGGAGGAAGCAGAGGAAGTGTTACAGGAAGGGTTTGTAAAAATGTTTGAGCACATGCATCAATATAAGTTTGCTGGCCCTTTTGAAGGCTGGGTGAGGCGGATAATGGTAAACTGCGCCATGCAGCGGTACAGAAAAAAAACACCCTTGCATGCTGTTGTTAATAATGATGATTCTGGAAGAGAGTACACCGATGCAGAAAATATATCGGCACAATTAAGTGCAAAAGAGCTGTTGTTGCTTGTACGGCAGTTGCCCCCTGCATATCAAATGGTTTTTAACCTGTATGTTTTTGAAGGAATGAAACACCGTGAAATTGCAGAAATGCTGGGTATATCAGAAGGTACATCAAAGAGTAATTTAAGCGATGCAAGAGTAATTTTGCAAAAGGCAGTTTTAAAAAATGCACAGATTGCTTCACCCAAAACAAATACTATATGAGTGAAAATTTACACGATATTGATAAGTTGTTCAGGGATGGTATTGAAAGCCATGAGGAAATGCCAGAAGAGAAATTATGGGAAGGTATTGATGCAAGCCTTGATAAAAGTAATGTTGTTGATATAAGGCGTAAATACAATAATCTTAAAAGGGTGGCGGCTTTATTATTGTTAATGCTGCTTAGTGTGGTTGGCTACGAAATTTTTAAAACAAAAAACACTGATAAAGAAACAACAGTTACAAAAAATAATACACCTGCCATTGTAAATGATAATATTGGCGGGCCTAAAAAAACAACAACTTCAAATGCAGTAAATAATGGGCAGGTAAATGCAGTTAACAATGCAGGGCACGACAGTTTAAGCAGCCTTTTCAACAAAGAAATTTCTGATAATACCAAGACTGCGTTGCCTGAAGAGACCGCAGTGCCTGATATAACTAAAACCACAAACGGAGTTAATCACAATAATTTTAATAAGATTACAGCAGGAGATAAAGAGCAAAAAAATCGTTTGCCTGCTACTGATGCAGATAATACTGATGATGTGTATGGAAGAAATTCCGTAAATAAAAATAGCCATCATCGTACAAAAGTTAAAGTAAAAGCTCCGCAGCAATATGGTGATGATAACAGCGCCGGAGACGACAGTTACAAAAGCAGTGTTATTGCAGTACCCCCAACTGATGGTTTATTAAAGCCAGAACAAAATGGAAAAGCATTATCTCTTGCGACACGTATAAAAAAAGATTTAGCCGCTCAAGTTGCTGCTTTGCAGCCTCAGTTTCCAGAACCAATAATTACGGTAACTAAGGCCAGAAAAAATTTGAGTATTAGTATCATGCCTTTTTATGCGACACAGTTTATATCAAATAAAATTAAAGAAGATAAAAAAACGCCGGGAGGCGGTCAAGGGCCAGGCGGGCCACCTCCCCCACGCCCTGGTAACAGCGGACATAAAGATCAATTTAAACAAGAGGAACAAAGCCAGACAGCTTACAGCGCCGGCATCATTGCAGAAGTATCTGTTGGAAAAAATTGGGGATTGCAAACCGGCGTAAATTATTTGCAAAGAACCAGCACTATAGAACCTAAAAAAATATATGCCCGTCCCGATAAAGACGGCAAAGTGAAATATGTGTTTGACTGTACATCTGGCTATTCTTATATTGCTTCAAAAACAAGTACAGTACTTGCAACTGGCGACAGTATTAACGTTGCTGCTTCAAAAAATACGCAAGGATATATTGGTGTGCCGGTTGCACTCAGTTATAAAATTGCAGTCAGCAATAAACTGCACATTATACCTGCAGCTGGTGTGGTATTTAATTTTCTTACCAAACAAAAAATTAAAACGCAGCTGGTGCAGGGGAACATAAAAGAGCAACAGACTATTAGTGATATAAACGGACTATCGAAGAAATATGTAAATGCAACTGCCGGCCTGGCTTTGGAGTATGACATTAGTAAAAGGCTTGCATTTAATATTATGCCATCAGGAAATTTTTCACTCAGCTCAATAAATAACAGTGATGCTGCTGTAAAATCTTATCCCAATGCATTTGCGGTGTCTGCCGGCCTTAAAGTAAAATTATAAACTATGAAAACGAAAAAATTAAAAATTGCACTATCGCTGTTTCTATCTGTAGTACAATTTTTGGTAAGCGGCCGCTATCTGCTAAGCAATGCCGTTTTATAAATTACTGCTTATGGCCTGCACATCATTGTAAATATTACTATTTGCTTTTGTCGGGTACGGCCATTTGCCGGTAAAATTTGCATATATAAAATAGACTACTACTCCGCTGCCAAATACCAATAAAAAAGATACAATAACAGCAATGCCGGTGGCAAAAAAAACAAACAGCCACATAATTATGGCCAATATAACAGGTATTGGATAAACCGGCATTTTATAGGGTAATTGTGCTGTGCCTTTTTTCCGTCTTAATAAAATCACGCCAATGGCCTGCCCAATAAATTGCAACAGTATACGCATGGCCAGTATGCCATCAATTACATGCTTCATTTTAAACAGCAGGCTAAAAATAAAAGCCAGGCCCGCCAAAATTAAAAGTGATACGTATGGGAAATTTTTTGTGGGGTGCAGTTTTGCAAACAGCTTAAAAAATGCACCGTCTGCAGCGGCGGCATACGGCACACGGCTGTAACCCAACATTACAGCAAATAAAGATGCCAATGCTACCCACAAAATCATAACAGTAGCAACTATAGCGGCGGTATTGCCATACAATCTTTCTATAAATGTGCTTACCACAAAATTGTTAAGGTTGTTGTCTTGCCAGCTTTTTATTTCCTGCCAGGTTATTACGCTGCTAACACTTATGTTCATGGCAAGATACAGCACCGCAATGCCTGCAACGGATATAAACATACTGCGTGGAATATTTTTCCCGGGGTTTATAATTTCGGCGCCTAAGTGACACACATTGTAATAACCCAAATAGCTGTAAACAGTTTTTATGCAAGCCTGCCCAAAAACAAACGATGCCAGGATGTTCCAGCTAAAACCGGTATTTATTTCTTTTAACGGCTGTAAAAAATTTCCATTGGCAATACCGCCAAAAATTATCCAGCCCAAAGTAAGCAGTACTCCACTCCATAACAACACACCTATTTTGCCAATACTGTCTATTTTACGGTAAAGCAAAAAAGTTATTACAATTATTACAAGGGCAGATACTGCTTTTTGCTGCCACACATTTAACTCAACCAGATAACCAAGGTATTGGGCAAAGCCAATAGCAGCGGAAGCTGCCACCAGCGGCGCCTGTATTACTGTTTGCCACACGTATAAAAAGCTAATCATGCCGCCGGGGCCTTTTTTGCCATAAGCTTCTTTTAAAAAGTTATAACTGCCGCCGGCCAATGGATAGGCTGCCCCCAGTTCACTCCATATCATGGCATCTACCAGCGACAGCACTGCCCCTGCAAGCCATGCATATAAATACATGCCTCCAATTAATCCTATAACAATTGGGAGCGTAACAAAAGGGCCAATGCCCACCATGTCAATCATATTTAGTACGGTACCCTGAAAAAGCGTAAGGCGGCGTTGCAGTGTTGGGGGAGCAGACATTTGGTAAATTGAGTATGGAAATTACTATTTACCCTGTAAACAAAAAAACCGGAACCTCTTTGCAGAGGCCCGGCACTAATCAAAAACCATTAACCATTAAACCTTATCCTATGAAAAACCAACTTATAAGTCGGTTTTGATTTGGTAAAGGTTGCAAGTAATAATGTTATTTCAAATATTTTTTTAAGGAAATTTAGGCCATTGGTTAACGTAAGTAATCGTAGGGCATTATGCAATCGATTGTCCTGAATAAGTTTTTTACCACTTAGCCGTAAAGTCCTTCATAAATTCCGGAAATTCACGGCTTTTGTATACGCCGTCACCAATAAAACGCAGAGGCGGTTCCAGCTCTGATGGTTTTAAAAAACCGGGCAACGGAGCAGGTTGTGCGTTAGTGTTAGGCAGTAAGATTGTGGCCGGGTAACCCATACGCCCCTCCAGCAGGTAAACAGCCAGTTCATTAGCTTTATACGCCGGATTGTAGCCATATTTTATGCCATTAAATTCAACACTGTCTTTTGTTTCGGCATTAAATTTTACAGCGTAGTAGTTTTCGTTAATGTAGCTTGCTAC
>JAGVCC010000266.1 GCA_020059395.1 Chitinophagales bacterium
ATGCCAGGCGTAGCTGTTGGTTTAGCATGGACATATGTAGGCGGAGATATTTTGTTTATTGAAACGCAACTGAGTGAAGGCAAAGGTGAATTAAAATTAACCGGCAACCTTGGTAATGTAATGAAGGAAAGTGCCAGCACCGCTTTTACTTACTTAGAAGCAAATGGTAAAAAAGCAGGCATTGAACCTGATGTGTTTAACAAAAAGGACATTCACATACATGTACCCGAAGGCGCTGTACCCAAAGATGGTCCAAGCGCCGGTATTACCATGCTTACCGCTTTGGCAAGTGCTTTTACAGGGCGTAAGGTAAAGCCTTACTTAGCCATGACGGGTGAAATTACACTGCGTGGGCAGGTGCTGCCCGTTGGCGGCATTAAAGAAAAAGTGCTGGCTGCAAAGCGTGCCGGCCTAAAAGAAATTATTATGTGCTGGCAAAATGAAAAAGATGTAGATGAAATAAACGGGCAGTTTATTAAAGGCATTAAATTTCACTACGTTAAAACCATGCAACAGGTGCTGGATATTGCTTTAACATAATTTTTTGACTATTGAAAGCAACCAGACAAAACAAAACTGCGTATATACTGTTACATACATAAGTAATCAACAATTTTCATGTTGGTTGTTTTAAGGGTTAAAGAAATTCCCTCCTGTTCCCAGGAGGGAATTTTATTTAATAGCATTTACAGCTATAAATTGTGTGAGCAAAACGCACAATCAATAAAACCAATTATGATTTACATAACTTTACCTGGTAAAAATTACAGTTATGCCAAAACCATTTTTAGGTGCACATCCCGTTTACTTTGACCGTTATATTAATTTAGTTGAAGAAGATGATTTACCGGCAGCTTTTAAAAATCAGCTACCAATAATTAGTACGCTGTTAAACAGCATTAGCGAAGAAAAATCAATGCACGCTTATGCCCCGGGAAAGTGGACAATTAAAGAACTGCTGCTGCATATAACTGATACCGAACGGATTTTTGCTTTTCGCAGTTTGTGTTTTGCACGTGGCGAAAAACAGAGCATTCCTGGTTTTGATGAGGATACTTACACTGCAAACAGTAATGCCAATGCAAGAGGCTGGGCCGATTTGGTAAACGAATTTTTATTAGTACGTCAAACTACAGAAATTTTGTTTGGCAGCCTTACAACTGAGGCACTGCTTAATGAGGGCACTGCAAACAACAATCCTGCAACAGCATTAAGTTTTGGTTTTACAGCTGTGGGGCATGTGTATCATCATAAAAAAATACTTGAAGAAAGATATCTTTAAAATAGAAAACCCGTTGCCATACCGCAACGGGTTTTTTATTTACTACATCAATTATTTTAATTAGTACTAACAGTTGCCTTCTGCTCGATAAGGCTGTTAATAACTTTTACAGTTTCGTCTAAATAAATATCGCTTCCAAGGCGCTTCAGCCATTGTTTATTACGTTCTGCCCTGTCTTTAACAGCATTTACAACCGCTTCATCAACCATGGCGTTGGTAATATTAATAGCTTTCGTAAGCTTGCTTAAATCTTCCAGCTCTTTATACAATCCCTTTACGGTTTTTTGCTCCTCTTTGTATTTGTTAATGTTTAATGAATATTCTTTTTCTGTAAACATCTCCAGTTTGTTGACATTTTCTTTTATTTTACTAAATACCGAACCATTATTTAACTGTGTAACAGCAGCATTTATAACAGCATCATTATTAGCAGCACCCATCCATGGTTTAAAATCGGCTTTCCCAATTTCATCCCACGGTAAAGCGGCTGGATTATCTTTTTCCCTGAACTTAAGCGTTTCCAGCCTGTCGTATAAAACAATATCAGGTACTACACCTTTTAACTGTGTGGTGCCACCATTAACACGGTAAAATTTCTGCAGTGTTAGCTTTAAAGCGCCTAAGTCTTCTGTATTTTTATCAGAGAATAAAGGGCTTTCACTTTCGGGAGAAAGCGGAATGCTTCTTTGCACAGTGCCCTTACCATAAGTAGAAGTGCTGCCTATTACAATACCCCGTTTGTAATCCTGTATAGCTGCTGCAAATATTTCGGAGGCAGAAGCACTGAACTCATCAACCAATACTGTTAATGGCCCGCTGTATAAAACACTTTTATCTCGGTCGCTTAATATATTTTGTTTTTCATCACGGCTTTTAACCTGCACCACCGGGCCGTCTTCAATAAAAAGCCCGACCATTTTAACTACTTCGCTTAAGGAGCCGCCACCGTTGCTTCTTAAATCAATTACAATTCCTTCAACATTTTCGGCTTTTAGCTTTTCTACTTCTTTAGCTACATCTTTTGAGCAGCTGGCTCCGTTTCTATCCTGAAAATTTTGATAAAACTCTGGCAAATAAATATAGCCCACTTTATGGCTGCCGTTTATTACAGCACTTTTTGCATAAGTATCTTCCAGTTTAATTTTGTCACGCAGTAAAGGAATTACTTTAATAGTTCCATCCGCCTTTTTAATTGTAAGGCGCACTTCGGTTCCTTTTTCTCTGCCTCTTATTAGCTTAACAGCATCGGTAACAGCATAACCAGTTACATCTACAGGTTCGGCAGCACCTTCTCCAATTTTAAGTATTTCATCATCTACCTTTATTTCACCATTTCTTTCTACAGGCATACCCGGTACAATCGTGCCAATTTTAATTTTACCATCATCGTCTTTAAGTACCGCACCAATACCAAAAAACTCACCGCTCATGCTTTCATCAAAAGTGCGTTTATCTACTGGTGGCATATAGTCAGTATGCGGATCCATTAACTGTGTGATGGCATTTACAAAGCCTGAGAAGTTTTCGTCGGTGCTTTCATGGTTTTTTTTGTTGTTCATAGAACGTTCCATGCGCTTTTTAATTTGCTCACGGGCTTCTCTTTCCAAGGTGCTGTCAGCCTTGGCAACAAAATCTTTTTTACCTTTATTTTTATCTCTTTCGTCCAGCAAATCCACATAGCGGCTAAGTACAGCATACTTAAGATTTTTACGCCAAATTTCTTTGCGCTCTGTCTCGTTTTTTGGATAAGCGGCCTTGTCACGGTTAGTTTGCACAGTTTCGTTCACGGAAAAATCAAAAGGTTTTGAGAGAATGTCACGAACAATATTAAAAGATTCGTCACGGCGCTTTGTATACACTTCGTTTATGGCGTAAAACGATTTTAGTTCGCTGCCATGAATTTCATCATCAATTTTAGTGTCGAATTTTTTAAAGCTTTCTATATCGCTTTGCAGAAAAACACTCTTATCATCATCAAGGCTTTTTAGGTAATTGTCAAGCACTTGCTTTGAAAAAGCATCGTCAATCTTCTTGGGACTGTAGTGCCCTTCTTCTAGCAAAATGCCCACATTACGGAGCACTTTGGCATATTTAGATTTAGGATTGTCCTCAGAACCGCCTTTACCCTGGCTGTTAAATGCCAAAAAAATGCTTGCAACCGTTAATACCAGTACTACTGGAATAAATTTTTTACTCATAATAAAACCTGCAATTTTATGCATGCTGTAAAGTTAACGTAAAACAGGGTTTTTTATTTGCCGGTAAGAATATTAGCCGTCTAATATTTTGTTAAAGGGATTTTTTGGAAAAATAGCGGGATAAATGGTTGAAAAGCATGATGGTGGTCTCCTGGATGCCTTGGCGTTTATAAGGGTATTACATAAGGCTGCACATTACCAACTTCGCATTGTATTCAAGGATTTACTAAGGGTTTTGCCAGCTTATTTAAAGAGTCCTTTTGTGTAAGATACTTTATAAAATATAACAATTTAAAACCTGCATAAGGGCTGAAAAAGTAGTATTAATTATAAAAACGGAAGAGGTTAATCTAAATTATGCTCGTTATAAGCATTGAAAATACCCCGCCAAGTGGCTAGTACTATCAGGCAATGATAAGATTTAGTAAAAGTACACCAATCAACCCCACCACAGAAATAACCGTTTCCATCACCGTCCACGATAAAAAGGTTTGCTTAAGGCTGAGTTTAAAAAATTCTTTGTACATCCAAAATCCACTATCATTAATATGAGAGCCAAACACACTGCCGCTGCCTACGGCCAATACCATCAGCTCTGGTGATACATTATGTTGTGCAAGCAATGGAGCAACAACACCAGCCGCAGTAATTCCTGCTACGGTGGCAGAGCCAATCATCACTCTTAATAAAGCTGTAACCACCCATGCAAATACAAGCGGCGGCATATTCCATTTACTGCTAAAGGAAGAAATATAATCGCCTGTGCCACTATCTGTAAGCACTTGCTTAAACACTCCGCCAGCAGTTATAATTAATAATATCATAGCAATGCCGCTAATGGCAGTGCTTAGCCATTGCATTTGTGTCTCCATTTTTACTTTTTGCAAAATGCCGAAGTAAATAAATGCAACAAGTACAGAAAGCAGCAATGCAATAGTTGAGTTACCGAGAAACAGCAATACAGTTTGTACAATGCCCTTATCTAAAAAATTACCAGCCAGTACAGAAAGTGTAATTAAAATAACCGGTAGCAGCGCTATTAAAAAACTGGGTAATGCATTGGGTAGGGTTTTTACATTGGTTGTTGTTGTACCAAAAAGATTTATATCAGATGAACTTATTTTTTTTAACTGTCTGCCCAGCAATGGCCCGGCAATAATTACAGCAGGTATAGCTATGCAGATGCCGTATAATAATGTTTTACCTACATCTGCCTTAAAGGCGTTTATTAAAACCACCGGCCCGGGGTGTGGCGGTAAAAAACAATGTGTAGTACTTAATGCTGCAGCCATGGGTATGGCAATGTATAATAATGGTAAGCCAGTTTTTTTTGCCAGCATAAAAACCAGCGGCACCAGTATTATAAATCCTGCATTATAATACAGCGGTATACCAATTAAAAAACCAGTAAGCAACACAGCCCATTGAATATTTTTTTCGCCAAAACTTTTAATAAGTGTTACCGCAATTTTTTCTGCGGCACCGCTTTCTTCTAAAATTTTACCGAGTACAGCACCCAAACAAATAATTAAAGCTAAACCGCCAAGTGTACTGCCAACGCCTGCTTCAATTGATTTTAGCAGGGCTTCAGGTGTCATACCCAGAAACAGGCCAGCCAGTATGGCCACTATTAACAGCGATAAAAAAGGACTTACTTTTTTTATAGATAAAAAAATTTGTAAGCCAATAGCGAGTATGATGATGAGTATAGTCAAGCGGTTTTATTTTAAACTACATAAGACATTTAAGATACATAAGAAAACAAGACTGCTTATGTGCTAACATGCATTATGTGGTTGGTTACATTATTCTACTGTATTTGTTAATGTGCCAATATTGTCTATCGAAATATTTATTTCATCGCCGCTTTGCAATGTAAAATCGCTGCCGGGTACAATGCCTGTGCCTGTCATAATTAAGCAACCATGCGGAAAACTACTTTCCCGGTAAATAAAACCAACCAGCTCTTGCGGTGTACGTTTCATTTGGCTTAATGCAATGTTGCCTTCAAATACAACAGCACCGTTTCTTTTTATATCAAGATGAATATTTGTTTCTGGTGATAACGGCACATCAGTTAAAAAAACACAAGGCCCCAGTGCGGCGCAGCCATCATAAGTTTTTGCCTGTGGCAGATACAAAGGATTTTCGCCTTCAATGCTGCGGCTGCTTATATCGTTACCAATGGTGTAACCAATTATTTTTCCTGATGAAGTAACTACTAAAGTCAGTTCAGGTTCCGGTACATCCCAGGTGCTGTCTTTTCTTATTCTTACTAAACCATCATTACCAACAACTCTGTGTGGTGTACTTTTAAAAAAACATTCTGGTCTTTCTGCTTCATATACTTTGCCATAAAAATCGGCGCCGCCTGCTGCTTTGCTTTCTTCCTGGCGGCCTACCATGCTGCGGTAATAAGTTACACCGCAGGCCCATAGTTCCTGGTTGCTGCCAATGGTGGGTAATAAGTTTGCTGTGGCTGATTTATCAACTGCTGTGGCTGTTGCAATGGCGGTGGTTGCTTTTTTCAGTACGTCATCATCGTTAATAAATTTATTCCATTCTTCCTTTACCAGATAGAATTTTTCGTTTTGCTCAATTATAATTCCGTTTGTGGTGTTGTATAGTTTCATTCTTTCAGTTTAATATTATTTTTTCACTCCAGTTTAAATTTCCCGGAAGTTCTTTATTTGAAAACTCGATATGAATTACCCTTCTTTGTTTATTATTTATTGTTCGGCCAGAAGAATGCATTAATAAAGGATTCATTAACATAATGCCGCCAGCTGGTACAGGGCAAATATTTTCCTGTTCCAAGTTCAAGTTAATTTTGTCTGAACGCCAAATTCCTTTTTTATGTGAACATGGAATTACTTTAAGGGCTCCATTATCTTCATTAGTTTCATCAAGGTGTATGCGTACCGTAAAATTATTTTCTAAAAAGACTACAGGCGGTTGAACAGCAAATTGGTTTTGTTTGGTTGTCCAGGGCCCGAAACATTCTGTTTCGATTTTTTTGTCTACAGAAATAGTAAGGTCCGGATGGTATGCCACATACCAGTTTGATGCGCCGGGTTTATCAAAGTAAATTGATTTAGTGATGAAATAATCTTGCCCGAAAATTTCCCGGATTGTATTTACTAAAGAAGCATTTAGAATATGACTAACTGCATCTGGCAGCTCTTTTAAAAATTGCCTTATTGCAAAAAGGTCTGCAGATTTTCTGAAAGTTTCTTTTGATTTATCTGATTGCTCAATAACCTGTTTTATATTTTTAGTTTCTGTTGCAGAAAAAATATTGGGTATAACAGCATACCCCTCTTCAGTAAATTGATTTCTATATTCTCTTAAATCGTTCATTATCTTATTTTAGTGCTATCCGCAGCACATACATATCATTCGTTACGTACAAAGTCTTCTCATCGTTACTCAATGCACAATTGCTGGTGGCTTCATCTAATTTTATCAATCCAAGTTTTTTGCCGCTGCTGTTAAAAATATATACACCGCCGGGACCGGTGGCAAATACAATACCTTGCTTATTTATTTTAAAACCATCGGGCAGACCATGTTTCATTGTCTTTCTTTCTTCTGCGGCGCTATAAAATAATTTACCGTTACTCATTGTATCCCCGCTTACATCAAAAATGTACCAATTGGGTTTTTCGGGGTCGCTGTTGGCAACAAGCAATTGTTTTTCGCCGGGTAAAAATGCTAAACCATTTGGACGGGTAATAGAATCAACTAATAAAATAACAGTTCCATCTTTTTTTACTTTATAAACACCGTTGTGTTTTATTTCTTTTGCACTGTCACTGTCATCTTGTGTAAACAATCCATAAGGTGGGTCGGTAAAAAATAATTCACCATCTGCATTAAACACTAAATCATTCGGGCTATTGAGTTTTTTACCTTCATACTTATTAACGAGTGTAATAAATTTTGCCGCTGGTTTGTCAAATGGTGCATCCATTAATGATACTGCTCTGTCGCCATGCTGGCAAAGCACCAAATGTCCATCCGTATCTATTGTCAATCCATTACTACCGGGTTCTTTGCATTTACTGGGAGTAGTGCCGGTGTAGCCGCTGGGTTTTAAATATACTTCTGCTCCGTTTGCCTCTGTCCATTTATAAATGGTATTCATTGGCACATCACTAAACAAAAGCATGTTGTGTTTTTCAATCCACAAGGGGCCTTCGCTCCATTCGTAACCTTCAGCAATGATTTCTGCTTTGGTGGCTGTGTCTATAATGGAAGACAATGCTTCGTCGTATTTAATGATGGTGCCGGTGGTTTTCTTGTTGGAATTACTAGTACACGACATAATAAGTATTACAATTAAGCAGATTTTATATTGATACATAAATTACAATTCGCTTTTGTTCAATGGATAAAAACTATCAACTCGGCCATTACTTTCAATACGTAAGGAGTAATAATTTCCATTAAGATACAATGACTTCTCATCATAAATCCTAAAATCCAATTTTTGGCAAAGCCTATCTTGTATCTTTTCGTCTAATTCATCAATAGCTATTGATAAAAGCCTTCGTATATTTTTTTGGCTATAAACAAATGGAGTTTTTGATTTAAAAGGACCTTCTGGCTGTAACTCTTCACAATGTCTCAAAAAAATGTGTAAGTAGCTTTTAAAATCCCAATATACTGGAACGGCTGATTTGAGCGGAGTTAATACATCATCATCAAAAACTAATGAAACCTTGTATATTTCTTTAAATATATTAGGATGCTTTTCTTTAAATTTTTCTAAAGAGTTAATATTATTTTTTTTCAACTCATTTTTTAGCACTTCGAACCTTTCAGTTTTTCTTTCATTTAGTAATGCCGAGAACTCCGCTAATTCTTTTTCAGTTATATCAGAGTTTTTCCCTTTTGCCTTTAGTTCATAAAAACGAACCTCCTTTTTTAAACCACCTTCCGTATCATAAATTTCATCTTTTACGGATTGAATCTTTTTTATTTCTGGGGAATAATAAAGATTATATCCATAATATTCATTCCATTCGTTCGCAATTAATATTTTACCGGCATCTATACGTTGGTTCAAATTATATAAGGCCAATTTACATACTGAGGGACTATTAGTCAAATCAATACTCACATTTATTGCATTAGGGATTTGTTTTTTTCCCTTTTGTAAATATGCGTTATGCGGAATCGAATCGCTGCACTGAATTAAATAGATGTCTCCACTTTTAAATCCAACCTCACTTAACTCTTTGACATAAACATCAGTTATTGGAGAATCAAATGAAACCTGGACTTTTATAAATCCATTTGTTCTTGAAATTGTATCAGATGTTATGAGTAGCTCAAGGTCTCTCCGTTCGCTTTTTAAATATTTAAATCTACCTCCAATAGTGCGACCATATTTTTTTGCTGATTCTGAAAATTTATGAAACTCTATTGTTATATAATCATCATATTGACCAAATCCATTGAAAAGCTTTTCAATTGAAAATTGAAAATAATCCTTCCTTTGCTCATTAATATCTTGTTCAAACTTTAGCAATTCATGTTTATAGTATGCAATTTTGGAACTTAGTTGAGCAATATCCTCAGTATTGTTTGGGGGCAGCTCTTTTAATTTAATTTCTGTCTCATACAATACCTCTTCTACCATATCATGTAGTGAATAAAGACCTAAATCATTTAATTTATAATTGCTTCCGAACATTCAGTTATTATTGAGTATTCATAAAGGTGATGGGCATTTGCTCAATAGAATTACTTCATTTGAACGGAGCGTCGCCACTGAAGTTCAATCAAGGAACAAAAGCTGGTAACAAAAAATTAATGCGAATCCCTTGTGACTTCACTTCCACTGCTGCCCTGCAAAAAATCTAAATCAGCACCTTTATCACTACCCATTACATGCTTAATGTACATGCTCACATAACCACGGGTAGCCGCAGGCGCAGGAGCAATCCATGCGGCCTTGCGTTTGCCTAATTCATCATCGCTTACATGCAAATGCAATAAACGTTTTTCAACATTCAGTTCAATCATATCGCCGTTTTGTACTAATGCTAGGTTGCCACCAATAGCACTTTCGGGAGACACATGCAGCACCGCTGTACCATACGCCGTGCCGCTCATTCTTCCATCGCTTATGCGTACCATATCTTTTATTCCCTTCTGCAATATTTTTTTTGGTAGCGCCATGTTGCCAACCTCCGGCATACCGGGGTAACCAACGGGACCAACATACTTTAACACCATCACACAGTTTTCATCAATATCTAAATTGGGGTCGTCAATTCTTTTGTTGTAATCTTCTATACTTTCAAACACCACGGCACGGCCGGTATGTTTCAGTAATGCAGGAGTGGCGGCACTTGGTTTTATTACCGCACCATTCAATGCTAAATTTCCTTTTACCACCACACAACCTGCTTCGGTTTGTATGGGTGCACTATATTTTGCAATCACTTCTTCATTGTAACAATCTGTAGTTCCTTTAATATTTTCTGCATGATTTTTTCCGGTAACGGTAACTACATTTTTATGCAGCTTATCTTTTAATTCATTTAAAATAACGGGCAAGCCACCGGCGTAATAAAAATCTTCCATCAAATATTTTCCGCTCGGCATAAGGTTTAACAGCAAAGGAATTTTACTGCCAATGGTATCAAAGTCTTCTAACTTTAAATCAACACCAATCCTTCCGGCAATAGCCATAAGGTGAATAATAAAATTGGAAGAACCACCTACGGCTGCATTGGTGATGATGGCATTTTCAAATGCTTCTCTGGTTAATACTTTATCAATGGTTAAATTTTCTTTTACCATTTCTACAATTCTTCTGCCGCTTAGTTGCGCCATCACTTTTTTGCGGCTATCCGCTGCTGGTATGGCAGAGGCACCGCTTAATGTTAATCCTAAACTTTCCACCATTACTGCCATGGTAGATGCAGTGCCCATCGTCATGCAATGGCCAATGCTGCGGCTCATACAGCTTTCGGCAAACTCACAATCTTCCTGCGTCATTTTGCCCGTCTTCATGTCTTCATCAAACTTCCACACATGTGTGCCGCTGCCAATGGTTTGTCCTTTATATCTTCCATTAAGCATTGGTCCGCCGGGTACAACTATTGTTGGCAAACCAACACTTGCGGCACCCATTACTGTTGATGGAGTTGTTTTATCGCAACCCGTTAACAGCACCACAGCATCAATCGGATTGCCACGAATGCTTTCTTCTGCATCCATGCTGGCTAAATTTCTAAACAGCATGGCAGTTGGTTTCAGCAATGTTTCACCCAAACTCATTATAGGAAACTCTACCGGAAAACCGCCAGCTTCAAGTACACCTTTCTTCACCGCTTCGGCATGGTCACGGAAATGTGCATTGCAGGGAGTGAGTTCACTAAACGTATTGCAGATGCCAATCACCGGCCTTCCATCAAACATATCGGTGGGCATACCCTGATTTTTCATCCAGCTGCGGTAGATGATGCCGTCTTTGTCTTTTTTGCCAAACCAGCCGTGGCTTCTTAATTTTTGTGACATGTTGTTTTTATTTTTTTGTTACCAGCTTTAGTTTTTCATGGCGGCATCGTTGCGTCGCACACTTGTACGTTCTGTTCTTTATTCAATTTTTATCTTAGCGTATGTTATTGGTCAGACAACCGGCGAACTATGTTTGCTCATATTTATAAAATCCAACAAACTGTAAATACTTTTTATTGGGTAGTATGGGTATAAAGTCAAACAACATTTCATTTATACAGCCATAAGCATCTTTCTGGCCCGAAAGTGAAATAATAAAATTTTTATCTGAATAATTTATGTCGTTAATTGTAGCCAGTAGTTTTGCTTTAAAATTTTCTGCAAATGAAATATTGTCAATTTGTTCTATCAGTTTAGAAGATGTCTCAACAAAAACAGTTTCTAAAAAATCGTTGTCAAAATATTTAAGTCCAATGTCATCAGCAAATCTGCACTTAGGGTCAGGTACATTTTCTAAATATTTCCAACCAACATAATCGGTCAATTGTGCTTGGTTCTCAAATACTCCTATCCATATTAGTGTAATAAATTCTTGTTTCATAAATTCTAAATCATTTTGTAAGGTATCCCAAAGGCATAGTACACAATATTTATCTTAACATAAGTTGCTAGTCCGGTAACAAGCAATGGCAAAATTTCATTTACACATCCGTTACCACATCAAATCCTTTAAAGCTGCCCACTACTGCAAGGCCGGTAACTTTTGCTGCAATATTTTTTTGTTTCAGCTTTCCCGCTATCTGGTTTAATGTAGAGCCGCTGCCCACTGCATCATCAATCAGCAATACATGTTTATACTTTACTGTATCATTTACTGCAAAAGTATTTTCTGCATTGTTAATCCGTTCTTCAATTTTATTCAACGATTTTTGCGGCACCGGTATAATGCCCGATATTTTTTGAATGTTTACTTTGGGCAGGTTTACTTTTAAATGTGTTTCCAGGTATTTCATAATCTGCACTTCTCTGCGTATAGTTGCAGGCACATAACCAACTGCATTAAATTTTTCTGCAGTCAGTAATTTTTGCAAAGCTGGTTTTATTTCGGCTACTATTTTTTGCATTAAAAATTTATTTTGCCCCTGCTTGGCGTAGTGC
>JAGVCC010000136.1 GCA_020059395.1 Chitinophagales bacterium
CTAAAAAAAATTAGTCCGTAGATTTTTTTTACAGATATATGACGATCAATAGTGCGCCATATACCTCGCACTGTGGATGGCTATACAATAAAATTGTTTAGTTGTAGACTGTTGGAAAAAAAGCATTGGAGCTTTCTGCAGTTATAACGCCTAAATCATCGGCGTGTATAATCATGTCGAACGTATCGCTATAGTGAGTGGTTTTAACTGCGGGGATTGACTTGTTTAATTCAGCGCTTTTGTCTTTTGCAGTTTTGCCGTTTAATGATTTTGCGGCAGTATTATTTATAGATGCAATTAAATCTTTATTGGCATTGGTGTTAATGCGTATGGGGGTATGGTTGGCCTCATCTTTTAAACGGTTGTTGATGCTTTTAAATTTAGCATCATGCTTTGGCTGATCTCCGGTGTTTATTTCTACAACTTGCCAGCCATTTTGCTGCAGCCGCTGGCTTACTGATACATACGGCTGTGCGCTTGTGCTACTCTTAACAGTAGCTGTTTTATCAAATACATAATACACCAATTTGTTTTGGTGCCCACGGTTGTGATAGCACCATTTATCAACAGCTTCTATAAGGCCTAATGGTGCAACTGTATGGCAACTGTAATTAAAATTAAGGCTCATTATATCAGTGCCTGGTAGTAGTCGGTATTGTGCCTGTACTATTGGGCTAATACGCCATTGGTAATCGGCGGCTATAATAAGCGGCAGCGTTGGGTCTACATCATTATATAAATTGTAATAATGGTGCTCTCTAAAATTCGGGTAAAATGAGTGCTCTACTTTATCGGGGTCTTTATTTTCAATAGCAATTGAAAATTCCAAAGGAGTGCTTATTTTCCTTTGATCTTCAAAATATTTTTCACCTAAATTTTCTATGTTTTCATAACTGCTTGCCTCACTAACATAGGTGAGATTTTTACGAATTTTAATTAATAAATCATTATAATATTTTATTTTTTCTTTGTTCCCTTTACTCTGTTTTAAATCATCAACTTTTTGCTGCATTGTAACGACTGATTTTATTAATTTATCATCACAATTTTCACGCTGCCGTAACATCCAATTAATATCGCCACCGTATTTATCGCTGCTGTACCATTCACTTAAATACTCAGGTAAGTGCCCAAACTGCTTTTGGCAGCCACGCAATGCCCGGCGAATTTCATTTACTTTTTTCTCATCAAAAAATTTCCCTTCATCACCACCCAATGATTGCAAATTAAAACCATTTCCGGCACCCTCAACAGCCAACGAAAGCATCACCAAAACACAGCCGTTGCTTCTGGTAATGCAGTTTTTATAATTTGGTACAGGTATTATTGGTTTATCCCACTCATCTGGCGGTTTTATGCCGTTTACAAAATCTTCCCCTTCTACTAATCCCATTTGATTTTCCCAAAAACCAATAATATTTGGGATTATGTTTTTTGCACCCATTTCGTAAGTGGGTACAATAAAGCCCATTTGACAGCCTGGCATTTTTTCGAAAATATGCTCAATACGTGGACCCCAAACACCATTGGTTTTTCCCCCTGCCCTGCCCCATAAAATAACAGTTTTATTTGCATTAACCGTATGCACTAAAATTTGGGGGTGATTTAATTCTATAATTAACTCATCCTCCATTTTGTAATGCTTTTATTATAGTATACTCAGCGTCTTCTATTTTTATTTCCTCATCAATTAAAGGCTTATTGCCTTTATAAACAAACACAAGTTTATGCGGCTTTTCATTTCGGTTTAATTCAGGAAATTCTATATAATATTTCTGCAGTAACTTTTCGCATTCAACAGCTGTTTGAGTGTCTTTATAATCCCACGCTTTTTTAGCCTTTTCTTCTAAAAAATTTATGCGCCCCCACATCCTGTAACGTTTACTTAAAAACTGGCTATATCCAAAAAGTTTTTCAGCCTTACCTATATAATCATAAGCGCTATGAATACCGATGTAATACATTTCACCCAGCTTCTCTGCAATTTGTTTATCGCTAAGCATGTTGCAACTTTTCAGTTCTAAAATCGTTTCCAGCTTTTGCTTTAATTTTTCCTGCTGATCCGTCAATTGCACCAAATCGCCATCATCAGCAAACATATGTCTGCGTAGTACATCGATATTTGTTTCTATAGACTTAGGCCTCCCCATGTACTTCTTCTAATTGTTTAAGTTCTGTTTGAAATCTTTGTAAATGAAAAACAGCCCTGCTGTTGCTTGGGTTATCTTTCACCTTTTTACGGTACTGCCGTATATAAGTTTTAATATTCTCAATTTGCTTTGCTGCTTTAAAACCATCCACCACAATTTCTTTGGTGGTGCTAATGCCGGGCAGTTTGCGGTGCTGCAAATAATAATCCCTTTTTGCCCACACGGCCCTGCACTTTTTTTCCAGCGTTAATATTTTTTGTGCAATGGTAGCCCGTTTAATTTCTGCGGCGCTGCTGTCATCATCCAGCAACGGATCCAGCGAATGCCGCAAATAATTCATTTCAGTATAAAAAGGCATCCACTCACTGCGTAAGGCCATCAGCACATCATCTTTCTTTTCCTCTGGCATGGGCTCGTATGGCTGCACATCTTCTTTACGCACAATAATTTCATCTTCCACCAGTAAATTTTGCAGCGTTTTAAGCAGCTCACTTTCTGTTAACGCACTCTTGGCGGTTTCAAACAGCTTTTTTTTATTATTATCGCTGCCAAACTGCATGTACAGCAGTTTGCCCACTGTGTAATTGCGTTTACCATTAAGCCAGTTAATTATTAATTCCTTCATTATGCATCCATTTTATGCAAGGTTACTATGGCTGTGCCATTGTATGGCAGTGTGTATTTAATAGTTTTAATTAAAAAGCGCACACTTTTTATAATAATTACCTGCTCAAATTTTAATTGCTGCAGCATATACAGCGGCAGTAAAAAAGTGTAGGTTCTAACATCGGTGTTTGCAAATATTTGCACCCAATTTTTCAGCTGTGCTTCATAAATACCATTGTTAATCCCGCCAAAATTGTATTTATAAATATTGCTCCACCCGCCTAAATCGTTACCGTTGTTATCGCTGGTGTGGCAGCTGCCATAAGGGTAGTATGCGCTTTCAACGGTAGTGTTATCGTCTCGCCTGTCTAACTGCGGGCCATGACAAATAAAGCTGCGCATGGTAAACGGCGTAATTATTTCGTTTTGCTTCCAATTGCCAGGTTGGTTACATGCCATCATATAACCATAATAGTTGTGGCCACTCCACCCCCTTACCACCTGCTCACTAATGGCAAAAGTGTTTATTTTGGTGGTAATGCTTTCTGTTTCATCAGCTGCCACATAATCGCCAATATTATCCAGCACCCGGCGCCAAACAGCAGTACCGCCGGTAGTTACCCGCTGGTACCAGGTGTTTTCCTCAAAAACATAAATAAAATTGCCCTCATCAATACCAGCAGGCGCTGGCCGGTTACGCAATGCCCTTACCGGAGCTTCTTGCGGAAAACTGGCGTTTTCAGTTACAGCAATATAACTATCGCTGCTATCCTGCACATTGCGTAAACTAATATTGCGTACGGCCGCATCTGTTTTAACATTTACCTGCGCCCCCACATACGCTGTAAAATCTACCCCCGAATTTTCTACAACATTTTTAAGCCAAAGGGCTGTGCACTTTTTGGTATTGGTATCAAACTTAAAACAAATGCCATAGCGGTTTTTTAAATCAATAATAAAATCAGCAATGGTATAATCATCCGGCACATGCTCAGCAAGGTTAATATCAATGCTGCTCTTTACAAAAATGTTTACAAAGCCGGTGGCCGTGCTGTAATTGCACCAATATATGCCCCTAAAACTTTGGCTGTATAGTTTGCTAAATGTAGGGTCATCCAATACCTCACCTTCAATCTTCCAGCCGTATTGCTGCATGGCCTGCAGCAATAAATATTTTATGTTGATGGCAGGACATAAACTCACAGCGTTTTGTATATCCGCAAAATATAAAACGCTGTGGGCATTCATATCCAGCTTATTCATCCAATCAATGTGTTTAAATGATGCAGAAGATAAATCCCCCGGATAATCCCCATACCCATCATTATAAATAGGTACAAAAGTATACTCAATAGGTGCCGATGCCACCGCATGCACATGCTGCCAAAAGCCCGGACTGCCATCATAAGGGTTGTTAGTAGTCCACGTAAAATTGCGGGTGCCGCCCAGCGTTAAATCGGTCAATTTCTTCCCCTTAACATCTTGCCAAAAACTGCTAATGCCAAAAGTAAAAATACCAGTGGTTAGCTGACTGCCGGGTACATTCATATTTTTATCAAACCCATCAATAACCAGTTTGCCATTGTGCATAAAATTGGGGCCGCCGTGCAATGCGCCCTCAATACTTTCTTTTTTATGCGCTTTGTAATGGTTGCCGTAATAGTTTAACAGCCGGTAATTTTTATCAGTGTAGGGTATACTCACAGGCAGGCTGTATTCCCCCAGCAATTCCTCATTAGTAATGTACGGGCTGTTCCGCACCACCTCAAAAAAGGTGGTGGGTAAATCTAAAAACTCGCCATTTATTTCAATACCAATCATAAATTAATTTGTAAAGTCTGTGCCGTTAACATAATTGCTTTCATACCCTACACCACAAACACTTTTTACACGCCAGTTATAAGTAAAGCCCGCAGGCACATTAAGCCCATAAGGCACCGTAGTAATACCGGTAACCACCGTCCAGGCTGTATCGGTGCTTTTTTTATACTCCATAGTGTAAGATGTTGCTGCACCAACAACATCCCAGCTCATATCGTAAAACGCAATAGTACCACCGCTGCCATAAGTTTGAAAAGCCGCCACCAAATTTGCCGTAACCGGGCAACTCACATAAGTATTACTATCAACACCCACACCCAGCGCCGCAGCAGGTGGCGTAAACACCACTTCGGTAAAGCCATAGCGCCATTCCAATGGAAAATTAAATTTGGTATCGCTGTTTTGCAGCAAGCGGTTAGCCTTATTAGTGAGCCACACACGGCGGTTACCATGCGCAAACACCTGCCAAATAAAACCACTGTTAAGCAGCTCCTGCAGCGCCACAATTTCTGCACTGGTATGGCGGTAACCCACATCGCTTTTAAAACTGTTGTAACGGGTAATAGCCGTTTGCATATACTGCGTATCTGCAGCACTGCCCACCTCCACGCTGCCCGCCATTTTTTCAACATCGCTAAAACTGCGGTTGTAACCTTCCTCAGCATCCCCCAGCACCCGCACATAATCCAAACCGCCAAGGCTGTTGTAATAGTGAAACAACCGGGTGCTGTAAAACATGCGGTAATCAATGTAAAAAGTGTACACATCACTATAAACAATGCTGGGCACCGATGTATTAACCACCTGCATTTTGTACCGGTACAAAGTGCGGCCCGCCGCCACAATAGCCGTAATGCCCAGGGCTTTGGCGTTAGCCTTTATGTTGTACATTAAATAAAGACCCTCATATACAAAAGGTGTATCAACAGTAGCCGTGGTACCATCCGTAAACTCTGCAATAGTGCGAATGTGCCGGGGGTCTAAATCAGGCGAAGCAAAATCGTTTACAAAAAGCAGGCTAATGTAAAACTCATCATCAATAGCCACAAAACGGTTTTGCGGAAACCATGTTGCCCATGGCTTATTTGGCGTGTGCCAGTTGATAAAATAATTATTGTAATCCCAATAAAAATTTTCAATGCCGCCCTTTATCACATATAAATCTGTTTCCTCTGGCAAAATTGAAAAATCAGGATTAGGTGCCGCATTAGTAATACGCCGGTAAAATAAATTTACCCTTTTAATACTTTCACTTTTTGTAATTGTACCCGCTGCTGGATATTTATATTCAATCATGCTGTCTATAATATCTTCCAGCGCAAACGTAGCAGCACCAGCAGCATCCGGCTTGGCACTAACAATATACTCTTTAAACGGACTGCCAACCTCATTATACATTACCAGTTTAACCTCAATACGCAAACCAGCGTCGGTTAAATTATTGGTAATAAACCGCCACACAATGGGGTTTTTTGTAAAACTTAATTTATGCGGCCTGTGTGTTGCTACTAACATTATTTATTTTTTTTTTGAGCCCGTCATTTGTTTTTCATGGCATCATCGTTGCGTCGCACTCGTGTACGGCATACCTTATTTTATCAGTATAAAACCCGTACTGCTGCCGCCAAAATCAAAATCCATACGGCTAAAATTAGGCGGCGGCACATCTAACACCGGCTGCACAGTGCTTAGTTGGTATTTACCATCCACTAGTATATATACCTGCACAGTTGGCATGCTGCCATATTTTTGTTTTCGTATAGCCGTCCACAATACCTGCTTTACACTTTCGTTGGTAAAATGTATAATTTCTGGCTCTACAGCAGTATTGCTAATGTCTATATCCCCTACATCGGTAGGGCTGCCGCCGGTAATGCGGTCTGCCTCCACTTCATCATCAAAAGTCATTTCCCAACCCACACAATAATCTTCCACAGGGCTAAGGCGCTGCCAGCTTATTCTATCCAAATCAAAAGCCGTAAAAATGCCACAGCTGCCATTGGCCTCATACTCAGCAACCATGCTGCGTATAAAATCTTCCATAATAGCAAAGGTCAAATCATACGCATCACTCATACGGTCTACCCTTCCATTATCATCACCACCATCGTTAACCTCCACCTTTTGTAAAAACCACCAGGTATTTGTAATACGGTGCCGAATATCAATAAGCCCTTTACCATTATCATGCAACCGGCCATCAAACTGCATTTGCGCTACGCAGGGAAAATCCATTGCATTAAACATTTCTGCCGTTAGTTCTTCCTCATCATTTATGCGAAAAAAACTTTTGCGTAAACTACCATCGGCCCTTGCAGCACTATGCAGCACCACGGGGTGTCCGGCGCACATTGCTTTTAAATAATTTTCACGTTCTTTATACAGGCTCATGGGTTATACTTTTTTTAGTTCTGCCTCTGCTTTTTCCCTTTCTTCAATTAAACAATTCATTTCGTACATGGCTGTATGTAAGTACATGCCTTCTACCTGCTCAAACGTGCCGTATTTGCCACCGGCCAGCCCACGTATTAACACAAACAAATCGCCATCGCTGGCCTCGCCACCGCTGTTTTTGGTAAATAGTTTTGGGTTATTGGCCACCAGTTGCCGCTGGCAGCCATCGTAAAAAAAGGCAATGCTTTGCTTTACTGCCAATGGCCACCGGCTAATAATACCAGCATAGTACGGCGTAAGGTTGGCATTGTATTTTTTGCGGCAATCACCATCAATATCCTTTGTTTTATTGTAAAAAGGTTTGCCGGGGCGGTACAGTACAGCACACAATAAATCCAGCGCCGTATCATCGCCAGCTTGGTACATGGTGTAATATTTTTCGGTGGCGTAAAACTCTGCCAGTGTTAAATTATCCAATTCTGTTTTGCAGCCATAAAAGCCACGGTATTTTGGCATAAACTGGTTAGTCAATTGCAGCTCATCATTATAAATCCATTTTATATGCTGCAACAGCGCCTCTTTATGTTGTGCCTTTAAAGTAAGCCAGCCCCACCAGTTGAGGCCGCTTAAAATGCGCAGGGCAAACAGCAGCCCGGTAATGGCTTTTACCTTTACCTGCAGCAGTGCCGTAATAGCAATTACCTGCAACTGGCTGCACTCATTTATATTTTGAGGAAGTGTAATGGTGCGATTTTTATGTATAATAATTTGCTGCATTTTACATTACAAAAACCCCCTTTAAATCAGTATTTACACTGCTAACGGTGGCGGTTGGGTCAATATATTTAGGGCCGGTAAACCATGTTGCAAACACGGTACTGCTGGCCTTTTGGTTTAAATAATCTATAGCCTGCGTTAAGTAGCTGCTGCCATCGTTATAAATGCTGTGTGCACTTGCCATTTTATCAGCCTGCGGGGCATTGCCTTCGCCTGCATTGTATGCATCAGCAGCAGCACCCAGCGTAACAATGGCACCCTCTGGCCGCAGTATAACCGTTTGTTTTTTTAATGCCTGATAAATAGTAAGGTTAGCCGTTGCTTTTTTTAATAAATCAATCACCACCTTTTCATCATCAGTAGGTGTGGCAGCGGTTTTTAATGCGGTAAAAAACGAGTCTCCTAACGATGGGATGATAAAAAAATCTTCAATCTCCTGCACAATGGGCTGCAGGTGGTAAAAGCAGCGGTGTTTATGCAGCAGGGTAAAGTAGCGGCTAAAATCGGTACCGGTACGCAGTAGGTTTTTATTAAGGCGCTTGTATGCGTCGCTGTTTGTCCATGCAGTATCATTGCTGTGGTTGTCAATCATGTATTGCAGTAACCTTTCCTGCGCAGCCATGCCTTCGTTTTCAATATTCGCTTTCAACTCGTTATACTGCCACCGGTAAGCACTCTGGAATTTATCGGTGTTAACCTGTTTAACGCCGCTTTCGCTAAGCTGTGCATTAATAAACGGCAACTCTTTATAGTAAGCCAGATATGCCAGTGCCGCCCACACTTTTTTAAGCAACGGCGTTGCCGTGCTTAAGCCAGGGCTGCCATTAGCTTCTGTTTGTAACCCATTAAAAATTGTTTGCCCAATAATGGGTATAATATATTCTTCCTCAGCGCTTATCTGTTTGGGCAGGCTGCTATCGGTGGTGGTAAAACTCACCTTTATAAATTCCCGTATTTGCGCTTGTGTTTTAAATAGTGGCATGGTTAATTATTTTACACCGCAGGCTTAGTACTACCACCAGTATCAAGCGTAGTTAATACACTGTTGGGGTATCTAAACTGCAGATTGTTATCTGGGTATTTTGCGGCCCAGCCGTTAATGTGTTTTACCAGGTTAAATATCTGGCTGTTCATTTGTCTTTCAGCCTCCATAAGCATTATTTGCACCAGGTACGCCTCCCGTATATCGCTGCCGCTGCCAGCGCCGCCATCCATACCGCCAAAAGTGTTGGCCCCCAATATGGCAGGGTTAATCATTAAAGCAAATAAAATTTCTTTGTTACCGGCGCTGCTTTCTACCAATAGTTTGCCATCTTTCAGCTTATCATCTACCGCAGTAATTTTAATGGTTTCTTCTTCTTTGGAGGTAACGGGGTTGTAATAGCTGGCATTAACAATGCTTTTATGGCTGCCGCTGGTGCCAGAAAGTATGTCGCTAATTTCATGGGCTTTGCTTACAAAAGCCTCAGACTTTTTTTCTTTGCTGTAGCTTATATATTTAGGGTCTGTAAGTTCAAAATATTTTGGGCTGATGCTGATGATGTACTTAATGGTTATTTCATTATTCATCATCGCCACTTTCATTTCGGGTATTTTACCCGCCATTTCTACCCACTGTTTTGCTGGGTACCATGCTGGGTAGGGGTAATACTCCTGCCCATCTAACTGGCCTCGGTAAATAATACTAAACTCCCTTATTTTGGTACCATCTTCAATCAATTGCTGCAGGTGATCCAATTCTTCCCCCTCATCCAGCAGCGGTATTTTTTTTATGGCCGATGTATCTTTTTTATCAATAGAAACACCAGTACCAAAATTGGGGCTGTAATAGGTATACTCAATTTTACCGGTGGCTTTGTTCTTGCGGCCCATGCGGCATTTTACCGGGTCATCTACTTTAAAACGGGCAATGTGTTTACCCTCATTATCCAGCCGAATGCGCATGTGCACCCAGCCCCAGCCCAGCAGGCTGCGTACCGCTGCAATATTTTGCCTGAAAGCCTGGTTATCTTCCATCCACCGGGCAATATCAATATCATTTAAAAATTCCAGTTCTTCCCTGCCCTCTTTATCAATACCGTTAATAAATACCGGCTGCATGCCTTTGCCCACTGCAATACGGGCCTTGCCTTCAATACCGGCGGTAAGCACCCCACATTTACGCATCAGCTCCACCCAGGTAATAGGGTCTTTATCGCTGCTGCCCCATGGTGCCCAATCGTACATGGTGGGGGTGTTTTCTGTTTTAACAGGGTCTTTAAAATCTGCGCTGTCGCTCAGTTTCATTACAGTGCCGTTGCTAAATGCGGCAAACTGCATGGTATCGGCTTCGGCTTGTATAATATTGTTAGACATACTTTTTATTTTACTGTAGCCCCGTTAAAATTTCTTATCAGCATTACGTGCACTTTTTTTATTTCGTTGGTGGCCAATATTTTTATATTAATGGTGCCGTTTTCAAAATGGTTGGGGTTTTTTATGTTGTATAAAATAACCTCCTTCGTTTCTTTTTCTGCACCCCTGCCCTGCCGGTGCAGTGTGGCTTTTAAATATTCTTTAACCGCACCGCCACGGCCTTTTTTAAAATCGAATGTTACAAAACGCAGACTAAACACAGCCCCGCTGCGTATGTTGTCCATCATTTCTTTTACACTAATAAACTCACTCATACAATATTGTTAAACCCAGCTTACGTGCCAGCTCCCACTCCACAATAGCGCCGGGGCTTTCTTTCCAGTTTTTAAGCATGTAGCACACTTCACAATCGCACAATGCTTTTATACATTCCTTCATGTAGCTGTGCCATGTTTTATCATGCACATGCGGCAGCTTCATAGGGTTAACGGGCGCATAGCCCATTAAAAAAAGGTATTGAGCAGCGGCTGCAAATAATACAGCCGCTTCATCTTCCATACCGGTAATTTTTCCGCTTATATAACATTGCTGCATACCTGCAAAATAGTATACGTAGACACCAAAACACAGGACAGGGTTAGCAACAAAAAAGCCACCGCTTTTTGGCGATGGCTTACATTTTTTAAATGGGTGTACTACTTTTTCCTGTCCTGCTTCCGTTTCATTTCGGAGGCAGAAATTAATACACTCATACGGCGGTAGGCCAGCAACATACCTTCTTTATAAAGCGTGCTGTGCCCGTTAAACTCAGGGCTGGCCATGGTGTACATAAGCATTTCAAACAGCTTGTCTTGCAGTACGCCGTGGTTGCCGCTGGCATTGTTAAAAACTTCATCAATTGTTTTGCCGCCAAAATCTTCGGCGCTTAATGTTACCGGTGGTAACGGGGCTAAAACTGTTTTTCTTTGCATAAAAAACATTTTTTATTAAAAACGGAACTCCCTTTCCTGCTGCAAAGAACCATAAAGGTTAATTACATGCCCATTACAAGCATGATACAGGGGTAGAGTTCCGTATTTATTGTTGATTAATTTTTCCACGTAACGTGGGAAGAATTAACCTTTAAGTTCTTTGCACTTCAAAAGTATAGATTATTTGATAATATCAAAAATCTTTTTTTCAAATACACCAGTGCTTTTGTAACCTATCAGCCTAAGTTTAGCATTACCAGCAAAATAATGCAGGTTAACCAGGTTAATATTTACTACCGTGCCGCCAGTATCACTTTTTTTAATGCGTACATTCCACTCCCCATAAACAGGGTTTGCAAGCGTGTGCACTGCGTAAGGGCCTGTTGCAATACCTGTAATTGGTTCAAACTTTCCGGTTGCTATGTTTTTTCTAATAGGTATTACTATGTATGCATTCAGGTCGTTTATTTCACCTGATTTATTTTCATACCCTGCCGGTATTTCATACTCCCCACTGGTAATTAATCCACTTGTTTTATCAATAATTTTTATTGATAAACCGCTTTGTGCAAACAGGTCTACAAGTTTATCCCACACACTGTCAATAGGTTTATTGGTAGTGTAAATAGTTGGCGTTGTTTGGTATTGCCCCTTTGGTAATATTATTTTTGATGAGCAGCCAAAAAGTAACAGCAGTAATCCTAAAAAAAGTACATTCCTTTTCATACAAATTATTTTTTCGCCAAATGTAAGCCATCCTGTCAAAGAACAAAAGTATAGCTGGTTAATAATACCTGCAATACCCTTTAAGTAGTATTTTATTATCTACTAATTATTATTTTACTATCCACGCTTAAACGTGGTTTCTGTTTTTATTTTATTATCAATTTCCTGCGCCGCATTAATATCGCTATAAGGCAAATATGCCCTTATGGGTGTTTGCAATTGCAGTGCCAGCTGCTGCAATATGCTGCCCAATGCATCGCCACCAATGGCACCATCTGCATTAAACACACCGCCACGCTCATACTTGCGCTGCACGGTAAAGCTGCGGTTTACAGCTGGGTAGTTTAACATGCTGTGCGGTTGCAATACCATGCCGCCAATGGTGGCACCATTGCGGTACATGCTGCTGTGCAGCAATGCATCTATAATGGGGCGGTTGTTTTTGTAAGTGTTGCGGCTAAGTATGGGCTCGCCGCCTTCCAGCTCGGCCACTTTGCGGCCACGGCTGTACACGGGCATGCCACCCTCTGCATGGCTGGGGCCATCAAACACACCACCACGGGCAAACGTGGGTTGCTTGCTGCGTATGGCGTTTATGTTGGCAATGTTAGTAGCAACGGTTAGGCCCATGGCCAGTATACCTAAAATATTTGGTGGCAATGGCGGGCCAAATTGTTTTATGGTGCTTAGCACACTTTGGGCAGCGCTTATGCCAGCCTGTACCAGCTCGGCATTTTTGTTGCGCTCAAATTGGCGGCGCTTAATTACACTCAGTTCTTTTTCCTTTTTATCTTCCAGCTGCTTTTGCTTGCGGTCGTAAGTTTCTTGATCAATTATTTTTCGGTTAAGCAGGTTGGCATTGGCTTTGCCCTCAGCATCGTAAGCGGCGGTTAATTTTTCAATACGGGCATCGTCTTTATTATTTTTTCCGGCGGCAATGGCATTCAATAACTCCTGACCTTTTTGTGCAAAATCAATAACAGTTTGTGCAATTTTTAAATAATAATCCAGCGTTTCCTCCTGTGCGGCATCTCTAAACTTTTTTTGTATGGCGGCTTTTTGTACTTCCGTTATTTCTGTATTGTTTAACTCTATTACACGCTCTGTATCTAACTGTTCTAATTTTATTTTTAAGCGCTCTTTACCAGTTGCCAGTTGCAGCTGTGCCGCCAGTTGCTCCAGGCGCTTTTTGGTGGCAGCGGCAAAACCTGCCTGTGCGGCATTGACAAATATCCGGGGGGCAGGGTCGTCTTCTTCTTCAATAGCCAGTTTAACGGCTTTATAAAATTGCTCTTTAAGTTCGTTAACCTGTTTTACTACTTTTTTTACAGCTTCTTTGCTTTTGGCTGAGGCATCCTTTTTTTCGTTGGCGGCTGGTGGCGCTATGCCCAATGTGCGGTTGGTTAACTCATCAATAAAAAGGCTGGCCGCATCTATTTGTGTTTCTCTTGTAAAAATTTCTTGCTTTACACTTTTTAATTGTTGAAACAATTGGTCTTTACTAAAGCTGAAAAAAGAAGCATTTTTTATAAGGTCGTTATACTTCTGTTTTAATTCAGTTACTTTTTGGTTTTCTTTTTCCAGCCCAGCCTTTACCTGATCCAGCGATACATTGCGGCGCTTTAATTCACTCAGTTGTAAGTTAACAATGCCCTGCCTGTTACGGTTATTATCATTGTCCTGCGCATCCAGCTTTACTGCATTGCCAGGTGTTACCACACGGCCAACTTCGCCAAAAGTGGCTTTCATGGCTTTGCCCAAAATACCGGCATAGTAAATGGCATTTTTAAAAAAAGTAAGCAGCTGGTTTAATACCGGCAGCAACTGTGTGCCAATTTCCTCTTTTAAATTAGCAAACTGCTGTGTGGCGCTGGCTATACTGCCCTCGCTGGTGTTGGCAAAAGCGGCGGCGGCACCATCAACTTTATCTTTTAGGGTAGTCATAATAACATTCAAGCGCTCGGCTTCGGTGCCGGCGTCTTTAATGTTTATGCCATACTCTTTAAGGGCTTTGCCGTTGCCCTCCAACGCCTTTATAATTACGCTGGCACTTTCGGCAAGGCTTATACGGCTTTTGGCGGCAAAGTCTATAATTACAGGGGTAAGCTGTTTTATTTGGGTTTCGGTTAGTTTACCGTAAGTTATTAGCTGCTCAAAAACACCTATTACATCATCATTATCAATAAACGTAAAGGTGTCGGCCATTTCTTCGGCCTTGTTTATAAGCCTGTCAAACGCATCTGTGCGGCCCAAATTGCTAAGGGTATTGTTGAGGCGGCTGGTGGCCCGTTCTGCTGCCAGCGCTTCGTCTACGGCGCCTTTTAAAAAGCCGGTTACGGCGGCTATGCCTATTAAGGGTATGGCTTGTGCAAACAAGCCTTTAAGTATGCCGCCTTCTTTATTAATGCCGCTAAGGGTGCTTTGCATACGCTGCAACTCGGTACTGGCGGCATTAAAGGCTTTAAACTTTGCAGCATAGCCGGGGGCATCTTCGCTCATGCGCTTTAGCTCATTGCGCAGGCGGCTAACGGTGGCGCTTAGCTGGTTAAAGCTGGGGCGCAAGCCACTATCAATTTGTTTTTGTACACCGGCAATATCGTTTTTTACCTGGTTAAGTTTGTTAATTTCCTTAACCATATTTTTACCGGCGGCCTCACCTTTTTTTATACTGTCGGCAAGTTTGTTGGCTTTGGCCTGCAGGCTTTCCAGCGCCTCGGTGGCGCTTTGGTGATTGATGTATATACTGGCTGTTTTCCTGCTTAAATCGGCCATTTACTTTATTGTTAAATTGTTTATTACATAGGTGGCATCGTTGGCGGCCACAATTTCTTCCAGCTCTGGAAAATTTCGGTTGGTAGGGTTGCTAAACCACCGGGCGGGGTTGGTTTTGCCGCTGTTAATACCACGGCCACGGCCCACACCTTTGTGGCGAAAAATACCACTGCGGGGCATCCCGTAACTAACGCTTACGATTAACCCGTTTTTTATTTTGTGTTTTTTAGTTATGCTTTTTGCCAGCGCTTTGGGGCTGGGGCTGTTGGGGCGGTGCTGTATGCCAAGGGCGGCAATTTCTGTTACAATTGCGTTGTAATTTTTATCACGCCATTGTATAATATCATCATTATTGTAAGGAACGTTTGCCATTGTTGTATTAAAAAAGGCGCCGCTTTTACGGCGACGCCTTTACCCCTTAATGAAAAAACATGTATGCTGTTTACTAACTGCTTTGTTTGGCTGGCTTTTTAAGCTGCAGCACATCGGTGCTGCCATCCTGGTGCAATTGATCGGCCACGTGTAGCGGCATATCCTGCACAGGGCCCTGCCATTGTTTTTTTATGCAGTGCACTATGCGTTGTATGTTGCCAACGGGCGTGTATTTTGCGGCGGTTTCGCTTACTTTAAATTCCATGTTATGGTTTTAATGTTACGGTGCTGCTGTACCAGAATTTTTTGCTTTTAGTGGCAATTTCCACCGTATACTCTTTCAAGCCGGTTTCGTTTACGCCGCTTAGTTTGCCATCAAAATTTACAGTGGCAATGGGCTGCGTACACTCATCACCCAGCTGTATGTAATCTGTAGTGTTTAAGCAATCACTGTCTTTTAATAAAAAAAGGCATTGGTCGTTTAAAAAATCCTGCAACTGCTCTTGTGTGCTGGCACTATCACCCAGCAAAACAAACCTTGCTTTGTGCAACAGGCTTTTGGCGCCATCATCACCCACGCTTTCGGTGGTAAGGGTTACGCTGTTGGTTTTGCACTTCCAGCTAATAAAACCCTCGTCTGTATTAAAAGTGTGGGCGGTGGTAATTTTTACTTTATCACCCAAAACAGCTGGTGTAAGTGTGGGTGTTTTAATACTTAAAAATGTGCTAACGGGTGCCCACAACACCACGTTTTTGTAACCGGCGCCGGTGTTTTTTTCATCGGCTTTGGTAATTGCTTTATACAAGTTTGCACTTGGCATGGTTATACTTTTTTAATGATTTTTAAAAATGGTTGTGGGTTATTGGCCGGCACGTTTAATTACACCTGCACCCATTGCCACCAGTTCTTTACACAGGGCTTCATCTGCCAAGGCGGTTTCTGCTGTAATTACAGCGCCACCATAGTTAAATGCGGCCAGCGTAAACTCGTACTTTACTTTTTCTACAGTAAAGGTGCCGGTTGGTATTACTGGTTTTGGTGCTTCTTCTGCAGGTAATGCTTTTGCGGCATTTTCCAACTTCGCTTCCAACTCTTCTACCTTAGCGGCTAAAGTGGCATTTAATTCCAGTGCTGCATCTTTTTCGGTTTGCAGCTTAAGGTTAGCTTCGGTTAGGTCTGCTACCTGTTGTTTTACATCTTCTGCCATAAATATTTTTTATACCAGCCTGCTGCAAAGCAGGCTGGTGATTTATAATTTTTGTTACTTACGCCTGATCGTTTACAACCAGTACGCCCAAATCCTGTATTTCGCAACCCAGCGGCATTTTTTGGCGGATTTGTAAAATATCCAAGTGTGGAGTGGCATGCATCTGTATTTGCTCAATGTCGGTTCCAAACACAAGGTTTTGTGGTATGGTAGCAATTAATCGGTTGCTGGTACCCATCCAGGCTACTGGCTTAAGCTCTGCATTTACGTTATCAATACGATAGCCGCCGGTTAAAGATGGTACGTATTGAAAACCGTATTTGCTGCGGTAATCTTCTGCATACTTATCAAAAGTGCTGTAACTGCAGTAAACCACCATGCCTAATTGGCGCATAACCAGCGGGGCACTTTTTGCCACTAAATCTACCTTGCTAACTGCATTGGCATTGGTAATGGCACCTGTTACTACCGGGGTAATATTGGTGGCTGTAATTTCTGCCGCAATAATGGTACCCCAACCGGTAACCGTATCGGCAGCAGCGGTACCGGCACCGTTGTAAACACCCAAATACAGGGCATTTGCCATAAGGTCGTTTAAGTACTCTTTACTTACCTGGTTAACTGCTTCTGGCACAAAATCCATAGTGTTGGGATTAAGTGATGCCAGTAATGTGTTGCGGAACTCTTCAGGATTAAAAGGGTAATCCTTTTTTGTTTGGCGTACTGTTAAAGTACGGTTGGTAAAGGCAACACCGGTACCAAAGTGATCGGCTTCGGCATAAGGGCGCACATTGCCTGTGGCACTCATTTTAACCAGTTTTTGTGGTGCTTTTACATTAGTGCGTATCTGGATGCCGTCGTTTCGGAGGTTCCACTCCAAAACTTTTTTTCCAAATACAGGGCCACCAAGCTCAAAAAAACCGGTGGACAGGGCTGATAAATCGGGTGCTGCCATTTTGTGTTATTTTTTTGGTTATACTTTTTGTTATTTAATGTTAAATTTTTCTTTGTAGGCCTTTAACTCATCATCGTAAGATGTATGGTATTTGTTTTCAGGCGCAGGGTCTGCAACAGCCGCAGGGTCTGCACTGTGGGCGGGCTTTGGCTTTAATGCTGCCAACTCTGTTTGTGCGGCGGCTAATGCGGTATTGGCGGCGCTAAGCTGGTTGTTACTGTCCTGAAATTGTGCATTGGCAGTGGCCAGTTGCTCGTTGGCGGCTTCTAACTGCTGCTGTGCGGCGGCTAACTGTGTGGCGCTGTTGGCAATGGCGGCATCTAATGCCGTCATTTGCGGCTCGGTAAGGGCAAAGCCTTCGCTAACGGGTACGGCAGCCTCGGCACCGGCGGCGGCTAATACATTTTGAAAAACAAATGTGCCTTCGTTGTTTTCTGCACTCATTTTATTATTAGTTTTTGCTTGTTTGTTTCCTAAATACACGGCCCGCTGTATTACTTTTTCAATGGGCATAATACCATCTATAAGCCCGGCTGCTTTTGCGGCACCGCTTAAAATGGTGGCACCGGTTAAAAGACCTGGTGTATCTTCTTTAAGTTTACCGGAACGGCCCTTCTTTACTGCGTTTTGAAATAATACCGTTACGGGGCGTAAATAATTTTGCTGTAAAATATCGGGGTTGGCGCTTTCGGCATTTTTATCGGGGCTCAGGTCGCTTACTATTACTTTATACTTACCATCTGCCTCTTTTGCCATGCTTGCCATTACGCCTATACATGCCAATTGGTCTGTTGCGCTGGTGGCGTGCCACTCTGTACTTTGCGCTGCACACCATGCGCCTGCACTGCACGTCATGCCACGGGTGGCACTTAATACAGGCTTTATTGCTTTGGCGGTGTTTATAATGTTGGCCAGCGTTTCGGTACCATCTACCTGCCCGCCGGGTACGCCTTCCCACAACAGCACCATACTTTTAATATCTGCATTGTTGGCGGCTTGCATTATTTGGTTGCCAATGCTAAGAGTGCCGGGCTTTTCGCAGATATCGGCTTTTGTCATTACACCGCTTATGGGTATTAATGCCACCGATTTTGGTACGCTAGGTAAAGGAATTTCGCTAAATAAACCGGCTGCAATTTTATTACCTGCCAGATAATCTGTTGCGGCGGCGGTATATATATCTAGCGCTGTTTGCGCTATCATGTATTCGCTCCGCAGTATTTCGTATAAAAAAGTTTGCAACGATTTTTATTTTCACCGTGAAATTATTTTATACCAACACGGTTAAAAAGGACGTGGTTTGCGCACAACAGGCAGCGACATTTTTTGCCGAGGTATTTGGCAGTTTGTGCCTACATTTAGGGCATGAAGTGGCTAAAAAAAATATTGGATTTTATTTTTAAATTGATGTTTTATTACCCCCGGCGCAAATAGAAAACCCTCTGTAGAAACAGGGGGTTTTTCTTTCACACTAAAATTAATGAAACGCTTATGAAAAAACTTGCTTTGCAGCTATTTTAACGCTTTGTACTCTGCACGGTATTTACGTACAGATTTTGCGTAATCTTTATTAAAGGTGGTACTGTCTACACTGCGGCCGGCTTGTATGCTTTTTACCACATTGCCCTGCCCGGTATTGTATGCTGCGGTTACGGCATCTTCTAACAGGGTGCCTGCAATGCCGGGTGTTTTACGCTGTATAAAATCACGTTTTTCGTTTAGTACTTCAATGGCTTTTATACAGCATTTTAATGGGTCTTTCCAGTTGCCGGTTTTTATAAAATCAGGATAGCTGTGTATATCAATTTGCCAATATCCAAAGCCGTGGTATTGTTTTTCTGTTTCGCCGGGGCGCTGCCCATAATCGCCACGGGTAATTTGGTGTATGTCTTCTGGCTTCATGCCACGGTTTGTAAACTCCATTATTTTGTGGCCATACTCCCGGCGGGCCATGGCTGCCAGCCAATCCTCAGTATAATTACATTTCGTTATGGCAATGGCTTTTTGTATGTGTGGCCCAAGGTGCTGCTTTATCCAGGATAAAAGTTGTGTGTTTGTCATGCGGTGTAATATTTTATGTAAAAAATTATTGTTGCTACAAAGGCGGCGTATTTTATTACGTGTGCGGCCGTGCCGTATTTGCGTAATAGTTTATCGGTGGTGGCATCGTCTGCATCAACGCTGCCGGTGTACCACCAGTGATAGCCTCTAAATAAATTATACAACCCATCAAAAAGCACCCAAATAAAAATGGCACACATTAAAGCGCTAAGGGTTATGCTGCAGTACCATGGCAATGCTGTTTGTGTGCTAAGCTGGTATACGGCGGGGCTGGTGGTTATGGCTACTATTAACCACTCGGCTTTGTGTTGTACGGTTTTGTTGCTGGTGCCTTTTATTTCACGGTTAAACCACAGGCGTAAATCGTACCACAGCTTTGCGGCGGTTATTATGGGAACCCAGGCTATTGCTAATATGGTGAGCGCTGTTATCATTTATAACAATTATGTGGCCCGTCAACAATAAGGCAATTATTTTTCAGACTGTCCCAAATATGCTGCTCTCCTACATTTTGCAAATGCACGGCATCAATTTTTTTATCATTATTCCATTTTACTCCAATTGGTTTTAATAAAATAGAAGTGAGACCCAAAGCAATTAATAAGCCACCGCCTGCCAATACACCACGAAGGCCATTGTCTTTAAACTTTACAAACAAGGCAATTGCAGCGGCAATTAATACAACCCCTATAATTACCCATAAAGTATTATTTGCCCATTTAAAACTTTGCCCCCATGTTGGACTAATAGTTACAGTCTCCTGCGCTGTGGCAGAGAAAGAAACTATTGCTAAAATAATTAATGAAAATAGTTTTTTCATATTGTTGCGTTTTGTATGGTAGCGACAGCAGCGTCGTTACCATGGTTTAAAAATTACTTTTTTAAATACAGAAATGCCGCAGCTGTTAACGCTGGCCCAGCTATTGCCACAAACACAGTTTTGCGTTTTTGACGGCGGTAAAATTTGTTTTGCTTTTTGAGCTCGGCCTGCGCCAGTTTTA
>JAGVCC010000199.1 GCA_020059395.1 Chitinophagales bacterium
AACATGGACAAATCCAAAGCAGTAGAGGCGTTAAATAGTATGCAACCGCAACTGCAGCAACAACTGCAGGGCATCATTTCACCATACTGGGGTGGCATTAAAGATGTAGGTGGCAATACCGGCACAAGCGGCCCTCCATATGCAGGCGCTATCATTTGCTTTTTAGCCATACTGGCTATGTTTGTGTTAGATGGTAAACATAAATGGTGGATGTTTACAGCAATTATACTTACCATATTAATGAGCTGGGGCAGTTACCTTGATGGATTTAACAGTTTTCTGTATAACAACCTGCCATTTTATAACAAATTCAGGGCACCAAGTATGATTATGGTAATACCACAATTACTATTACCAGCTTTGGCAGTTTTGTGTGTTGATAAACTTGCAGCCGAAAATGACAAAGCAGCACTACAAAAATTATTTGTGAAAGGGTTAATTGCAACCGGTGCCGTTTTTCTAATATTATTCGCCTTTTATTTTTCGTTTGATTTTTTAAGTGCAGGCGACCAGAGCATTTTAAAACAGGTACGCAGCATGAACCAGCCGCAATTGCTGGATTCAGTTCAGGATTTATTTAACGGACTTAAAGAAGACCGTAAAGGGCTGTTTATGGGTGATATTTTCCGCAGCCTTGGTTTTATTGCAGTTGCAGCCGCACTCATTTTTATGACGCTTAAAAATATTATTAAGCCCGCCATTTTAATTGCAGGCCTTGCCATATTTGCTTTTGTTGATGTAATACTTGTTGGCAAAAATTATTTAAACACAGACAACTATTTAGAAAAAGAGCAGGATGAAGCGGTTTTTACTAAAACAGCTAAAGACGAAGAGATACTAAAAGATAAAACAGATTACCGTGTGTTTAATATGAGTGGTAACAGTTTTAACGAAAACAATACCTCATTTTATTACAAATCGGTTGGTGGCTACCACCCTGCTAAACTGCGTATATACCAGGATTTAATTGAGCGGCAACTGGGTAAACAGCAACCAAACATGCCTGTGTTTAACATGCTGAATACAAAATACTTTATACAGAAAGATGGTAATGGTTTAACACAGGCCTATCAGCCAAACCCCGAAGCTTTGGGTAACGCATGGCTGGTTAAAAACATTGTTTATGTTAAAGATGCTGATGCAGAAATGAAAGCTATTGACAGCTTTAACCCTAAAGACACAGCAATTTTACAAGAAGCATTTAAAACTGCAGTACCGTTTACGCCAGACTTTGATTCAGCAGCCAGCATTAAACTGGTTAAAAACGACAATGACATTATTACCTACGAATTTAACAGCAGCAAAAATCAGTTTGCAGTGTTTAGTGAAGTATACTACAAAGCCGGTTGGAAAGCTTTTGCAAACGGAAAAGAATTACCAATAGTAAAAGTAAATTATGTGCTTCGTGGGCTGGCTTTAGCGCCGGGCAAATACAATATTGAGTTTAAGTTTGAACCTCAGGATTATTTAACGGGCAAAAAAATTACAGGTATATTTTCATTTATTTTAGGCTTGTTGGTATTTGCCGGTATTGGATGGTGGCTGTTTACAAACTTTAAGAAAAAACAGTAAACAATCTAATAATGCAGCAGCCTGTTATTAGCATTATACTGCCGGCATACAATGCTGCTATGTATATTGAGCAAACCATTAACAGCCTGCTGCTGCAAAGCTTTACAAATTTTGAATTGCTTATTATTGATGACGGCTCAACTGACGACACGGCTACTATTATTAAGAAATTTACAGACAGCCGGATTGTTTTCATAAAAAATGAACAAAACCTCGGGCTTATAAAAACATTAAATAAAGCAGCCTTATTAAGTAAGGGTAAATACATTGCCCGAATGGATGCTGATGATATTGCACTGCCAGAACGTTTACAGTTGCAAAAAGAATATTTAAACACAAACATCAGTGTGGCTGCTGTAGCTGGCTGGGTAAATTTTATTAATGAAAAAAGCGAAATAACAGGAGTGTGGGCCCTGGACCGCCTTACAAATACAGCTGCAACCATAAAAAAAGCTTTATTAAAAGAAAACTGTATTGCACATCCTTCCGTAATGATACGGGCTGAAATTTTACAAAAATTTAAGTACTGCGAAAAGCAACAGCATGTTGAAGATTATGATTTATGGCTGCGCCTTTTTGCAAAAGGATATGCCGTAGAAAAAGTACAACAGCCTGTTTTAAATTACAGAGTTCATGGTGCATCAGTAACCGGCACTCAACTAAAAAAAAGTAATTTCTTTTTTAAACACTTTCATTGCAAGCGCCGCTTTATTGGTGGCTGCCTTAAGCGGTCTACAATAAATGGGTTTGTAATAAAAGTTTTTTTTTCAATGATACTGGATTTATTAATGGGCTTAGGTAAAGCTGTAAAAAACAACACAGCATAATTATGTACAGGCTGTTATTATTTAAAAGGCAGGTTGAGGATGTTTTCATTTTTCCTTTTATTATTTTAGGAAGGCTGATTGCTGTGTTTAAACCATTAAAAAAGGAGTTTGATATTTTTCTTTTCTTTCCGTTTTATCATATTGGCGGTGCCGAAAAAGTGCATTACGAAGTGGCAAAAGTAGCCGGCAAAAAAAAAGCCATTATTTTCTTTACAAAAAAATCGCACAATACACTTTTCTTAAACCAATTTCAGCAATCTGGTTGCGTAATAATAGATATAAGTAAATGGACAGACAATAAATTCTTTTACTTTAATAATCTCATTTTACGGGGTATACTCAGCGCTTACATCAACAAGCAAAAAAAGAATACAACAGTATTTAATGGCCAGTGCAATTTTGGCTACAAAATTTCTCCCTGGATAAAACCAGCTGTACCACAGTATGAATTAATCCATTCATTCAATACTTTTTCGTACATACGCATTCCCTTTTTGCCTTTTATTACCAAAACCGTTATGATTAGCAAGGTGCGTATTGAACAGCATATAAATTTTTATAAGGAGAAAGACATTCCAAAAGAATATGCAAACAGGATTGTTTACATTGCCAATGCTATAGCATTAACAAGTGCAACCGCACAAAAAAACACAGACACTTTCACAGTATTGTTTGTAGGAAGAAACAGCCCTGAAAAAAGACTGCACCTTTTTTTAAAAACCGCACAGCAACTGCAACATAAAAAGGAAAATATAAAATTTGAAATACTGGGTGATGTAAGTGAAAGCATAGATGCAGCAAATTATCCGTATGTGAAATTTCATGGCAACCAAAATGACACAGGCATTATCAACCGTATCTATTCTAAAGCACATGCCTTGCTGCTTACGTCTTCCACCGAGGGTTTTCCTATGGTAGTAATTGAAGCAATGAATAATGGCTGCGCCATTATAGCAACACCTGTGGGTGACATTCCCCTGCACATAAAAAATAACGAAAACGGATTTTTATTTACTGCGGTAACAGATGAAATTACAATAGTAAATGAAGCTGTTGATTACATACTGCAACTAAAAAATAATACAGCACTTTGTAACAGCATTTCAAAAAATAACAGTAATTATGCTTTGGCTAATTTTGGCATCACAAAATTTAATGAAGCATACAGCAAACTACTGGAGGGCAACTAAATGAAACCACTTAGTTTTATAATAATAACCTATAACCGCCCTGCAGATATGCTGGAGCTGCTGCAAAACATCAGCACACTTGACAATGCTGCCAAACTGTTGCAGGAAATTATAGTGGTAAATAACTGCTCAACCGAAAATTATGCTGCTGTAAAAAACTATATAGCCTCATCGCCTGCCCTGCCCATTTTGTATTTTGATGCTCCTGAAAATTTAGGCGTGGCACGTGGTCGCAATTTCGCTTTACAAAAAAGCACTGCACCTGTTGCTATAATGCTGGATGATGATGCAGTAATGGGTAATAAAGACTGCCTGGTTAATTTGGTGAATGAATTTGAAACTAACAATACGGAAAGAGAAAAAGCTATCGTAAGTTTTAAAGTATTGTATTACGAAAACAGGCAGATGCAGGTAAATGCATTACCCCATAAAAAATTTAATGTTTACAAAGACAAAGCTTTTTTTGAAACATATTATTTTGCTGGCGGCGCACATGCCGTTAAGAAAAAAGTAATGGAGGAACTGGGATTATATCCGGCTGATTTTTTTTATGGTATGGAAGAATATGATTTAAGCTACCGCCTTTTAGATGCAGGATACAGCATTGTGTACAGTAATAAAATTGTAATGCTGCATAAGGAATCTCCATTGGGTAGAAAACCAAAAGAAGAAAAACTACGCATGATGTGGGTGAATAAATGTAAAGTAGCCTATAGATACTTACCAATAAAATATTTTTACTCCACGGCCTTTATGTGGAGCCTGCAATACCTTAAGGAAACCGGCTTTAATATAAAAGGCTTTTTTAAAGGCTGGAAAGCTGTATTACAAGTACAAAAAACAGAAATAAGAAAACCCGTTAGCATAACCACAGTGCAATACCTTAAAAGGGTAAATGCCAGGCTGTGGTATTAAATACGTATCCAGCTTTCGGGTATTAAATCTTTAGTATTGTAGGGTGCTTTATTAAACCATTTTTTGGGTGCAATTACAACTTTATTAGGGTTGGCATTTAGGTAAGCCGCCCACCAGCTAAAAGAGCTGTTAGCAATGATATTGTGAGAGCAGTGTTGCATAAGGTAGAAATCTTCTATAGCTGTTGTTGAGATTTTGCCTGATACGAATTCAAAATTACTGCCCGTATCAACATTATCTTGTACCCACTTTATATCATCAGAGAAAAAATAAAATTTTGCATCAGCGTATCTGTTTTTGATAACCGCTATTGCCTCATTGTAATAGGTCTCAGGCAATACACCATGAAAATCATTTGTAACTTTATTAGAATAGTCGCTACGCCGTATATGTACTGATACACTTATCTCTTTTTCAAATTTGCTTGGGGCTAAGTCAACATTTTTTATAAATTCTTTCTTTATCAAAAAATCTGCTGCAATAACATCTTTGTATGCCTGGAAATATTTGTGGCTTTGCCAATACCCTTTTAGATAAATATGGACTGTGGCAGTAAAAAAATTTTTATCAAAATGATAAAAGGGTTCTTTATAAACTTTGCGTTTATGAGGTGGGTAGAGCCGCTGCAATGCCTTTTTGAGAAAAGACTGGCTTGTAAAAAAATTTATTTCATCGGGGCTGGCAATTTCAAACGGGGCATTAAAGCAGGACAATTCAAAATTACGCAGCACATCCGTTGTATAAGAAGTTACATCCAGCTTTAAAGGCTGATTAGTATGCAATGCCAGGCTTTTTGCCGCTGCATATTGAAACAGCTGGTTACCCAGCCCGCCTGCTAATTTAATTATTATCATTTTTTTTGAGCAAAAACATGTACGCCATATGCAAACAACTCCTGTGAACCTGTGTCATTTTTTGACAACCGTTGAAGCGTATGTAAAAAAAGATAACGTAATACCCTGTCAAAAAAAGTAAGTTTAGTGCCGCTGTATTTTTTTGCCACCGTATTCACACGCCGCAGTTCCTGCGCCACTACTTCAAAATAATTGCCGTTTAGTGATAAGTCTATAAAATTATATCCCATTTTTCCTAAATGGTGCTCATAAAAAAAACGGTTAAGCCCGCTGGCAAAATGATAGGGTGCAAAATGAGTAAGGCTGGCGAAAGGCGCCGTAATTAATAAATAACCTCCGGGTTTTAATAATCGGTTCAACTCAGTAATGGCAGCAACCGGGTCGGGCACATGCTCCAGCACTTCTGTACACATAACAGCATCAAAAGATGCATCTGGCCGGGGTATACTGGTTATGTCTGATACAATATCTAATTTACTATTATCCCACGTTCCGGTTTGTAAACCAACATTACCCTCACCGTTATATTGTGCAAAATCCTGAGAAGTATAATTAAGATGACTGCAAAATTTTTTAAACTGGCATTCGCCGGCTCCTGCATCAAGTATTTTACTGCCAGCAGGAATTTTTTTAAGTGTTTTTTCAAGCCATTCAACACGATTTGATTCGTTGGCGGTGCCTATAGTATTCATATAATCAGGTTAAGCGTATAATATCGTTATCAACTGCTATAGTGTATTTTTTGCCGGATACAGCTATTATATTTTCAATTTCGGATAAAGAAGGGTAATCATTTGTTCCATTAAACAATCGGGCATCATCAATTAGTACAACATGCTGGTGCGAATGCTTTAAGATGCAATCCAACTCTTCTCTCACCGGACACTCAAGGTTGCCCTTTGCTGTAATACCACCCGAGTAATGACCATCCAGCCAAAACAAACAAGGGGCATTGATGTTTTTTAAAATGTTGGGCATAATAATACCACTGTCACCATTATGCAAAAAAACGTTAGCGTTGTTCTTAAACCGTTTAACCGCTTTAGCATGTAATTTCTTACTTAATTCAATTGAATATACCTGCTTAAACTTATCCATAGTTATGTAAACCATGTCACCCAAATAAGTACCTGTTTCAATTAATATTTCGGTGCCAAATTTTTGCTTATACTCCATTATGGCTTTTTGCTTAACCACATGTGGAGGTGGCGCTGGTTTACCAGCTGCTTCCCACTTGCGTAGCTGTTCTTCTTCACTTAGAATTATTTCCTTTTTTTTATTGAAAAGTTTAAACATAATTATTGTTTTATAAACCAAAAACACCCGCAACCATATTGTTGCTGCTGTGCTAATGCTGGGTCTGCCGGTTGTATTAAACCGCCGTTGTCTGGTATTAATGTAAATTCATTTAAGCTGCAACCGCTAAAATAAGATACAATTTGTTCAAAACTGTAAATACGGTGTGCATTAAATTCTATACGGGGCTTACCCACCGGAGTTACAAACAGTATAGTGCCACCTTTTTTGGTAACCCGTTGTAATTCTTTAATGGCTTTAATATCACCCTCCGGGTTTATAGCATCTCCGTACCGGCCAAGCCCAATATGTTCAATGGTATGCATACAGGAAAGCGACTCGATGGAGTCTGTCTCAAAAGGCAATTGCATCAAATCTGCAAAATTACTTTGCAAGTTATTTAATTGTAAATGTGCCGGCCGGTAATCGTAAAACTTAATGGGTATAAAAGCTGAAACTATTGTAGAAAAACTTAGAATGGAAGAAATATCAACATGCTCCGCAGGCCGGTTTTTTGCAATAATACGGGCTGCCCATGCAGGATGATAAATATAATGCTGATCAAAAGGAGTAGTAGTAATTTTATCTTTAAGGCATGGATAAATATTTTTAAAAGCCAAAGGCATATCAGCCCTTTTACTAACCTTGCTAAAGGATACATAATCTTTTATAAAACCAAAAAACCTAAGCAGGGTTTTTGGCCAAATTATTAAAACCTTTTTGGCAGTATAAATAAAATTATTTTTTAAATACATGGTTTTATAAAGAATTGCAAGATTAGTAAAATTACTCCTAAAATAGCCGCCCGCCTTCCATTTCTTTTGGGTGCATTTAAAATTGCAGCTTCTTGTATTAGAGGTGACACCTCTTTGAAAGTAATTTCTAACTTAAAAGTCTGTTATGAGAGGTGTCACCTCTTGCGACAGTTAGTAAAATTACCGCTAAAATAGCAGCCTGGCTTTCATTTCTTTTACAGGGTTACCATAAAACACTTACTTTAGCATATGAGTCAAATAAGGCGGCAAAGCATTATTTCTACCGTAATTATTTTTATTGGTTTTGCCATTGGTTTTTTAAACAATCTTTTTTTTACAAAATCTGGCTGGTTTACTCCGGAGCAGTATGGCCTTACCCGTAGTTTTTTTGATTTTAGCCAAATAATTTTTGCTTACTCTTTTTTTGGTGTATCGGCTGCCATTTATAAATTTTCTCCTTATTACAAGGCTCACTTAAAAGATGAACAAAATGATTTGCTAACCTGGAGCCTGCTTATTTCTGTAATTGGCTTCATACTTTTTTTTACTGCAGGTATACTGTTTAAACCTTTTTTTGAAAGGAAGTTTTTTGCAAACTCATCTATTTTGGTTGACTACTATTACTGGATATACCCCTTTGGCTTTTCCTTATTGTTGTTTACTATTATAGAAAGTTATTGCTGGAGCCTTAAGCGAACAGTAATATCGAATTTTTTACGTGAAACCGCATTACGGCTTTTAACCACTGTTTTAATAATGCTGTTTATTTATAAAATAATCAGTTACGATATTTTTATAAAATTATTCTCCTGCCTGTATGGGTTATTGGTGATAATACTACTGGTTTATCT
>JAGVCC010000242.1 GCA_020059395.1 Chitinophagales bacterium
ATAAACGCCAGGGCTTTCTTTGTAGCGCTCTTCCTGTATTTCCCTTGCTTTTATTACACGTTCTCTTATCCTTTCGCTTTTTTCAAATTGCTGGCTGCTGGAGAGTTCACTAAACGGAACAGGCGTTACTTCCACATGCAAATCAATACGGTCTAATAATGGTCCACTTATTTTATTAAGGTATTTACCAACCGCACCGGGCGGGCAGGTACATTCTTTTTCCGGGTGATTAAAAAAACCGCAGGGGCAGGGATTCATAGAAGCAATGAGCATAAATGATGAAGGAAAATCCAGCGCCACTTTCGCTCTTGAAATAGTTACTTTTCTCTCTTCCATGGGCTGCCGCATTACCTCTAAAACAGTGCGTTTAAATTCCGGCAGCTCATCTAAAAACAACACACCGTTGTGTGCCAAAGAAATTTCGCCGGGCTGCGGATTGCCACCGCCGCCCACAAGTGCTACATCACTAACGGTGTGGTGCGGACTACGAAAGGGCCTTTTAGAAACCAGTGTTGCATTCTCTGGCAACTTACCGGCCACCGAATGAATTTTTGTTGTTTCCAATGCTTCTAATAAAGTAAGCGGTGGCAAAATTGTAGGCAGCCTTTTTGCCAGCATGGTTTTACCGGCGCCGGGAGGGCCAATTAAAATAGCGTTGTGCCCGCCTGCTGCAGCAATTTCTAAAGCCCTTTTAATATTCTCCTGTCCTTTTACATCGCAAAAATCAATTTCAAAATCGCTTTGGGCATTGGCAAATTCTTCACGGGTATTTACAATAGTAGGCTGTAATGATTCTTCGTTTTTAAAAAATTCAATTACTTCATTAATATGGCTTACACCATAAACATTTAAATTGTTTACAATTGCAGCTTCTTTTGCATTTTGTTTGGGCACAATCAAGCCTTTAAACTGTTCTTTTCGGGCTTGTATGGCTATTGGTAATGCGCCTTTTATGGGGCGTATTTCACCATCAAGGCTCAGCTCACCCATTATTACATATTCGGCTAATTTTTCGGGGTTGGCAATTTGTTCTGTGGCACCCAATGTACCAATGGCTATGGGCAAATCGAAAGCGGTACCGGTTTTTCGTATATCCGCCGGGGCAAGGTTTACCACCAGCTTGGTACGGGGCATAAAAAAATGATTGCTTTTTATAGCACTTTCCACCCGCTGCAGACTTTCTTTTACAGCGTTATCCGGCAGGCCAACAATATAATAGTTCTGCCCCTGGTTATTTACGTTTACTTCAACAGTTACCGTAATAGCCTCTACCCCATACACGGCACTGCCGAATGTTTTTACTAACATATTTTAAAAAAATAAAAAGGGAAATTAAGGAAAATTTGGGGCTGTGGGCTTTTAAATTTTATTAAGCAGTTGCACCGGCTTTTCATTACAATTCGCTGCGCTCATTTTCATTGCAATCCGGCAGCCTGTAAACAGTAAACATTCTTCAACAACATTACTGGTTACCTTATAAAATGCTGCAGCCCTATGTTAAATGAACTGATAAAGGCACCGTTTAAATCAGCGGTATTAGTTTTTGTGGCTGTAACACCTCCTGTAATATTTACAAATACCCGGGTGTTGTAGCTAATAAAATAATTGCCGTCTAAACTGAGGAGTGTATTATTTGCAAAACCCGTATTTTGATAGTTGACTACAAATGTATTATTCAATGTGGTGTTTATAGAAGTACGGGTGGAAGGATAATAACCCCATTGCAAAAAGCCATTTAAAAAGCTGTAAACATTACTGCCGCTGCCGTCTGTAACCACGCCATTACTTTTATTCTGATTCATAATGTACACATAACTTGTTTGCAGCGATGCCCCCTTTGTAAATTGCCGTTTTATACTTTTTGCTATGGCTTTTTCAATGCCTATGGTAAGCGTTACACTACCAGATTGGAAAGCATTTTGTGCTGCACTGCCGGCCAAGCCGTTTGTACTTGTTTTAGAAATACTGTAGCCTATGCCAGGCGACAGAGTAATGTATTTTTCTTTACCATGCCTGCGCAATTGGTTAAAAGCATAAAACCAATTATCTGCAACGGTAGTGAAATAATCAATTGAATTATTTTTAATTAAACCTTTTAACTGTAAAAAGGAATCAATTTGTTTCAGTTCATAAATACGCTTACGCCTGAAATCAAAGAGACGGATGTTATTGATTTGTGTAATGGTTTGCGCAAGGCCGTAAGCATCTTCAATTGTAAACTCTTGTACAAGAAGCCTGTTTTTTTGTAACTCTGTTAAAATATTATAAGCCATTTGTGCATCAGTAACATTCTCTATACGGCCTTTACCTTTACCCACATTAAATGCAGCCGTTGTAAATACTCCACTGCGGTTATTATAAAGGCTGGCATTAGATTTATTGTAAAACTGCTGCACAGTGCTGCTATATCCCAATAATTTATAGCGCTGCCCACTGTACTTTCTATCCTGAATAGTATGACTTAGTGTTGCCTCAATAGTAGTAGCCTCTTGCAAATATTGAAATGGGTTTGTGTTTACAGCAGCATTGTTACCGGCATAAAAAATTGCAGACACATTAAAGTTTGAGCTGTACAAACGGTTATTAGTGCTTATAAGCCTTGTTGAGTTTAGCGATGGATTTACTTGAAAAAAATAGGCTTCACTGCCAGAGCCAACTGTACCAAATAATCCTGCAGCATTACCCTGCAACGCTACCGCCCTGAAATTTGGCGTACGAAATTTAAAAGATTGTAAAACAGCGGAATCTTTTTTTTGTGCGGTAGCAGTAAGAGAAATACAGAACAGCGGGAGTATAAATATTTTCATAAACAGTGTTTACTCAAATGTAGAAAACTTACATTTGAATAAACTGTTAAATATTATTTCTTATGACGCTCCTTCCACATTTCATTAAACGTTTTCTGGCTAAAGTTTAAATCGCTCCGGTTTTGTTTCCAGCCTTTAAACAAACCGTTAACCACTTTATTTTTTAAGCTGCCATTACCCATATTCATCAGGCCTCTTTTTAAAGAGGCAATCTTCCAGAGTTTCCAGGCCATTTTTTCACTAAAGGTTGCCAATCCTTCTTCCACACTTTCTTTGCGGTTCTCCAGTAAAATTTCATG
>JAGVCC010000346.1 GCA_020059395.1 Chitinophagales bacterium
AGTATAGAAATATATGTGCCCACTGCATTTACGCCCAACGGTGACGGCAAAAATGAGATATTAAGACCTGTAATGTTCGGGATAAAAAAACTGCATTATTTTAGAGTTTATAACAGATGGGGGCAAATGTTTTACCAAACTGCTGATGCAGGAAAAGGCTGGGATGGCTTCTTTAAAGGAACAAAGCAGGAAATGCAAACGATTGTTTGGTATGCAGCAGGTTTGGGGGTTGATGGAAATGTGCATACCAAAAAAGGCACTGCAGTTTTAATCAGATAAGTAACAATTCACCAAGTTGAATATAGGTCATGTGCCTAAAAAACTCCCTTAAGTATATTATATACTGATTTACCAATCAGATTTTTCCTATTCTGTACATTTTTTCCATTTGATGGAAAAAATAAAAAACACAATATTGCAATTGCTTTAAAATCAACACATTTTAAAATGGCACAGCAATAGCAAGAATACAGGCATAACAAAAGTGTCTGTATTATGAAAACAAAATTCCCAATTTTTATTACACTGGTTGTACTAATTCTGGCTTTGTTAAAGACAAACGTACAAGCTACTAATCTGCCAGATTCAATTCTTGCTTTAGAAACATTTGGTGCAGGAATGAATAAAGTGCATTTGCCGCCTGGCAAAACAACGTATAATTTCAATGGAAACTCCAACCTTAAGGATGGTGATTACATGATTTACCGTTACACAAACGGACGGCCCGAATGGCTCTGTTAAAAGTAAAGGGGCCCGCTGGTACCAGTATCTACAAAACTTATATACTTAAAAACTAGTGTAATATTATTTTGAGTGTTATTTGGCTAAAAAATATCTTTTCCTGTTGAACCTGCCAATTATTTCAAACCAATCCCTGTGAAAGTTAAACCTTTAAGCATGAGAAAGGGCTGCTGTAAAAAGCAGCCCTCTTATTTTTATCTTTTAAGATGCTTTAATAACTTGCAGCAATTCTAAATTATAATATGATACTGACTGTAACCCTAAACCCTTGTATAGATAAAAGTACAAAGGCAGAAATTTTAAAGCCAGACAGCAAGCTGCGATGTGCCGAAGTTATAAACGAGCCCGGTGGTGGTGGTATTAATGTTAGTAAGGCTTTGCAAAAACTGCAAACTGTTTCAACAGCATTGTTTCCTGCAGGCGGACATAATGGCAATATGCTTTGCGCTTTATTAAAAAGCCAGGGAATAATTTATAAGGCCATAGATACCAAAGTGGAAACAAGAGAAAATTGGGTTGTAATAGAAAATGAAACTAGCAGTCAGTATCGATTTACATTTCCTGGGAGGGAAGTAGAAGATATTGCCATTACAACGCTAGTGGAGCAGATTGAAAATTTTTCTCCGTCTTTTGTTATTGCAAGCGGCAGTTTGCCGCCAGGCTTACCCGATTATTTTTATGGGTTGATTGTAAAAAAAGCAACATCGGCCGGAGCTAAATGTATTATTGATACAAGCGGCCCAGCTTTGCAGGCGCTAAAAGGTAAAGGCGCCTATTTAATTAAGCCCAACGTTGGAGAATTATGTAACCTTTTAAAGGTAGACTGGCTAGATAAAACTGATGTGCCTGCAGCTGCGCAGCAGGTTATTGCAGATGGGTATGCCGAGCTTGTTGCAGTAAGCATGGGAGGCGAGGGTGCCTGGCTGGTAAGTGCTCAGCAAAAATATTTTGCACCAGCTCCTAAAGTGCAAAAAAAGAGTACGGTTGGTGCAGGCGACAGCATGGTTGCCGGCATGGCATTTATGCTGTTAAATAACAGAAGCCTGAATGAAGTAATACAGTTTGGCGTAGCTTGTGGCACAGCCGCAACAATGAATGAAGGGACGCAATTGTTTAATAAAAAAGATGCCGAGATGTTATTCCCGGCAATACATGTTACTTAATCTTTGTAAAATCAACCCCATTAAAAATACGGGCAAGATTAATATCTTTTGAAGTATTCCATTCATCAAACTTAGCTTCTGCAATAATGCGCCAGAAGTTTTTCTTTTTCATATCAGCATAATCATAACCACGTATAAAAATACCTGTTACATTATTACGCTGTTTAAAAGAAACAGTTACCGGTTTGTTTGTAACAGCTTCAGATTCTACATATTTTTCAATTAATTCAGATGTCATAATAACTGATTTAAAAATAAGCCCCGGCTTATTACAATCCGGGGCTTAAAATAATTGATATAATTACCAGCTTTTTGAGTAAGCAGGACGCTGTTGCCTTGCAGGCCTTTCTTCTTTTGGCCTTGCTTCGGTTACTTTAATAGTACGTCCGTCAGCTGTTGAACCGTCAAGTTCAGCAATAGCTTTTGCTGCAGCAGCATCATCAGACATTTCTACAAAACCAAAGCCTTTGCTGCGTTGTGTAAATTTGTCTGTAATTACTTTGGCAGAAGTTACCTCACCATACTCTGTAAAAAATTCTCTTAAGTCTTCATCTTGTACGTTGAAGCTTAAATTTGAAACATAAATGTTCATTAAAAAAAAATTGAAAATAAAAAATGTTGAGATACGAGGCAGTGTTTATGGCGAGACTAAAATGATAGCAGAATAAATGCTTAACAGAAAAAATCTTTCGCTTTTCAAATGCGATGAACTCAAATTAACAGTGCAAAGATAGGCTTTTAATCTTATAAATTGGTTTTTATTTTGCCTGCCTACATATTAAGCCAGTAATTAAGCTTAAATACAAGTGCCCTGTTTTTATTTTTTAAAAAGGGGCTGTTAAAATAATTATCGGTATACACCACAAATAAATCACTCATGGGTTTGTAGCGCCACTGCAGGCGGCTGTTTATATTTATATTTTCGGCTTGAGTATTGTACTGAAAAAATGTTGTCCAGAAAATACTGTTACTAAAATTTATTTCAGCTCTTGGCGAAATTAAAAAGAGTGATGCTTTTCCATAAACAGATGGAAACGTCAATTCATTATTTTCAAACTCCACACTAAAATTTCCCCAGGGCTGCACCCGGTATTTTACCGATGCTGTAAACTGCCTGAGTGTACCATTATAAAAGCTCCCATTTGCGGTTCCTGCGCCAAAAACAAAACGCTTTCTGTTGTCTGAATTATATTTCAATTTGTAAAAAGTGTATTTATACCTGTTTACGGGTAATGGCGTACCGTCTGTAAACGATATTGGAAAGAGCAGGCTTACATCAACATTTGAGGCACCAGCCGAAAACGCAGCTGTATTTTTAAAATTTATGGTGTAAGTAAAGTCGTTATTCCGCTCGTTAAAACTTCCGTTAGTATTCCAAACCATAAAAGTTTCCGACTCGAATTCATGTGAATTAATTTTTCCTTTCTTGGGCAATATTTTATACCGGGCATTGTTATAAATAAACTGAAAGCCTGCTCGTATACTTGTATCTCTTAAAGCATCATAATTATCAATGCGCTGCACAAAACCCATATCGGTATAATAATTTACGCCAACATAATCATAATCAAAAAAAGTTGAAAAAGTGCGGCTGTTGTAACCTGCGCCACCGTTAAAATAATTATCCTGTTTTGTTATACCATGCTTAAACGACTTATGATAACCTCCCCACGCATTCCATTTATTGTCATTGCTTATATACGCAAATTCTGTTCCTGCATTGCGGCCGTAGCGGTCAAGCGGATTATTCTTTTTCTCTACATCATTTAAGAAACCTTCCCTTCCAAAGTAATATGCTTTAACTACCGAGCGTTTTAAAAACCGCCTGCTTGCAGAAATAGCGGTATAATTCTGCGCAGCATAATCTCCTTTTTTAGCAGTCTGCATATTCATCACCCCAATTCTTGTTTTGTCATCAATACTGCCTGTAAGCCTTGCGCCGCCAATAATTGGTATGCGTCTGCCATTTTTATCAAGCCCAATTGTTCTTGAATAAAAGGGGCGAATAGGGGGGATGCCATAGTTGGCATACAAATCTGCATTTTCTAAAAAAAATGTTCTTCTCTCAGGAAAAAAAATATTGAACCTGGTAAGGTTAGTTACCTGTTTGTCAACTTCCACCTGGCTAAAATCTGGGTTAACGGTAAGGTCTAAATTAAGTTTTGATGACAAGGCAACTTTAGCATCGAAGCCGGCATTAAAATTTGTTTTAAGCTTTTCGTTATTTTCTTTATTGAGGCTAATACCTCCGGTTGAATAAGGTATAAATGAAATGTTGTTTTTAGGAGTGGGTGGCGGGGCATCCCACACTAAAGCACCAGTATATCCAAAGTCGAAAAAATTAAGATTAACCGGTATTTTTGTCCATGTGCTTTGTTCATTTTTCTTCATGTTGGAACGGGCAAAGTTTATGCCCCATACTGCAACATTGGCTGAGTAGCGAAGCGTTTTAAATGGAATGGCAATTTCAACAATCCATTTATCAGCATACCGTTTTGTTTGTGAAAACCATTTATTATCCCAGCTAAAATTCAAATCATCTAAGTTAGTAGTAATCAGGTCTTCGGTTTGTACATTGTAAGGGTTAACAGCAAAGAAGAAACCGTTGGTACGGCTGTTGAGTGGATCAAGCAGAATACCCACACCATCACTTTGACCGGGGTTAATATCTCTTTTCAGGCTTTGGACAACATAGTAATTCGTATCATGGCTTATCAATGCAAAATATATATTTTCTGCATCGTAAGTAACCATGGCTTCAGTATCTTTTGCAGCAGCTGCAGTATCCGCAGGAAAGTTTTGCCAAAAGTTTTTTACAGGCAATGCCGATTTCCAGCTCTGTTCATTTAGCTCTCCGTCAATCTTAATAGCATCCTGTGCTTTTTTTATTAAAACCTTATACGTTTGCTGGTAATTAGTGTTGTCAACTACAGATTGTGCTGCGGCATAATCGCAACAATAATAAAGTACAATAATAATCAGCAGCCTTTTCATAAAAAACAAATTGAAAGCACTGCAAAATACGCTCATTTATGTTATTGCTATTACAAATGTGTAGCTGATTTAGGCACATTAACAGTTACCAAACCTTACACATTTGGCAGTTTATAACCGTTGTTGTACTTAGCAGTTAGGTATTTTTTATTTATTGCTTTATCCGTAAAGCGTCCTTTGTCTTTATCCCAGTTTAATTTTTGCTTGCTTCTAAAAGCTATATTACCCATTTGACTAAGGATAGCAATATCAGATGCTGCTTTTATTGGGCATTTTAAATCTTCCATTTTGCGGTTGCGTATTACGGCAGTAAAATTTTCCATGTGTTTATCAAGCCCTTTATCTACAGAAGGTTTACGGCTTACAACAACTTTGTTTGCACTGCGGCTTTCTTCCATCACTTCCCAGCCGCCACGGTCTAACTCTAAAGTGCCGTTATTTCCAATAAATGCTATGCCATGTTCTTTTTTAAACAAACCGTTTTCAATACCAATGGCATGATCCCATACCAAATTAAATTTATCAAACTGGTACATAACACTCATGGTATCCGGTGCTTCCTGTGGCGA
>JAGVCC010000045.1 GCA_020059395.1 Chitinophagales bacterium
ACTGAGAAGAAGGTTATAAAGAGTAAATATCGTTTCATGGTGTGTAGTATTTATTATTTTGGCTACCGCAAATGAACCCTCAAAATTACTGATGTATTACAACAAACGTTGTCTGCTGATTTTGATGGTTCATTTCATAACATGTAATAGTGTATTGTAACCAATAAAATTGGATGAAATTATAGTTAACTGATGAAGCAATTGGTATTAACCCCTGCCTGGCCTTGACACACTGCCACCGGAACTACCGCCTGATGAAGAACCACCAGAACTGCTGCTGTTAGAAGAGGAAGAAGGTGTGTAGGTTCTTGAATTACTTTCGGTAGAACCGGAGCTTCTGTTAGTGCTGCTGCTTGGGGTTATTACCTGCCTAATGGCCTTGCCAACCCTGCTTTCGTTATTATTGTTGTTGTACTGTCTGGTTTGGCGTGTGCTGCCATTATTACTCATGCTTTGGCTGGTTATTGTGCCTTGTTTAGGATTATAAGTAACAGCCTGGTTATAGTTTTTATATGCATTAAGGTTAACAGTACGTGGTGTAGTGTTTACTGCAGGTTTGTATGTAACGCTGGCTTGATATAGCGGCCTTGGGTAATAAAAAGGATTATAATAATAACCATAGCCGGTGTTGCAGGCGCAATTGCAGTAACTGTAATTGTATGGGCTATACCTGTAACTGTAATCATACTCGTCGTTTAAATCTCTCCAGCGGCGGTCACGTATTGTCATGCGAGTGCGGCTGTCGTCAGCATTATAAGTTTCTCTCCTTTCTTCTCGTCTGTCTTCTTCTTGTTTTTCACTGGTAACTCTCACAGGTGAATAATATACATCATCAGGAGTTTGCGCACTTTTATAAGCTGTGGTGCAACTGGTAATTGCAGCGGCAGAAAAGGCAATAAGTAGAATTTTAGTGTTCATGGCGAATCGTTTTAGAAGATTTAAAAATGAAGTTACTACTTTTGTGCTGCTTTGTGCAACACTTATCAGTAATTACACAAACAGTTTGCCATAAGACAGTGAGGTTTAACGATTTGGTGTTAAAGATGTGCTAAAGAACCCCTTCCGCCCCCTAAAGGAGGAACCAGCGGAGATTTAAGCGAAGAAGATAGCGAATGAAAAAATTGTGAATTGCTTTTAGCCCCGAAGGGGCGTAATGTGATAAGCAAAACATAATTAAAGATGACTAAAAGAGGCTGTTGAAATGTGCGATGCCGAAACTGCACACAAACCTTACTCGGTACAGGAGCCGCAAAAGATGATTATTGATTTAATGACCGAAACAAAATTTTAAAATAAAACCAATAACTCCGCCGCAGGCGGATGGGGCAACATGGCAAAAGAATTAACAACAAGAGCGCAGGATTATTCGCAATGGTACAATGATTTAGTAATTAAAGGCAGCCTTGCCGATTACTCTGCCGTAAGGGGCTGTATGGTAATTAAACCCTATGGTTTTGCATTGTGGGAAAATATGAGAGATCAGCTTGACCGGATGTTTAAAGAAACTGGTCATCAAAACGCCTATTTTCCATTGTTTGTACCTAAAAGTTTATTTGAGGCAGAAGAAAAAAACGCAGAAGGCTTTGCAAAAGAATGTGCTATTGTAACGCATTACCGATTAAAAAGCGATCCTGATAAAAAAGGTAAGCTGATGGTTGACCCTGATGCAAAACTGGAAGAAGAGCTGGTGGTACGGCCAACAAGCGAAGCCATTATTTGGAATACTTATAAAGACTGGATACAGAGTTACCGTGACCTGCCTATTTTAATAAACCAATGGGCAAACGTAGTACGTTGGGAAATGCGTACCCGGCTGTTTTTACGCACTGCCGAATTTTTATGGCAGGAGGGACATACAGCACATGCAACAAAAGAAGAAGCAGTGGACGAAACGGTAAAAATGCTGAACGTGTATGCTGATTTTGTAGAAACCTATATGGCTGTACCCGTAATTAAAGGCGTAAAAACGACTAACGAACGTTTTGCCGGCGCAGAAGATACATATTGTATTGAAGCATTAATGCAGGACGGAAAAGCATTGCAGGCAGGCACATCGCACTTTTTAGGGCAAAACTTTGCTAAGGCATTTAATGTACAATTCTCAAACAAGGAAAATAAACTGGAGTACGTGTGGGCTACCAGCTGGGGCGTAAGCACCCGTTTAATTGGCGCACTTATTATGGCGCACAGCGACGATAACGGGCTGGTAATGCCACCTAAAATTGCACCCTTGCAGGCTGTAATTGTGCCTGTATACAAAGGGGAAGAAAGCAAAGCAGTAATAGATGCCAGAGCAGCTGTGATGATGGCCGATTTAAAAGCTAAAGGTATTTCGGTAAAATATGATGACAGCGATAACCGCCCCGGGTGGAAGTTTGCAGAATATGAATTGAAAGGGGTACCTGTGCGTATTGCACTTGGCCTAAGAGATATTGAAAACAATGTGGTTGAAATGGCAAGGAGAGATACCAAAGAAAAACAAACCGTAAGCATGGATGGTATTGCAGATACTGTTTTAAATATGCTGGATGCGATACAACAAAATATGTTTAATAAAGCCCTTGCTTTTAGAAACGAACATATAACCAATGCAAATACATGGGATGAGTTTGTAAAACTGCTTGATGAAAAAACAGGCTTTATTGCCGCACACTGGGATGGCAGTGGAGAAACAGAGGAAAAAATTAAAGAACTGACTAAGGCAACCATTCGCTGCATACCGCTGGATAATAAGCAAGAGGCAGGCAAATGTATATTAACCGGCCAGCCAAGTACACAGCGTGTATTGTTTGCAAGAGCGTATTAAATTTTTGCTATGGTGATGTGTGATTGCAAACTTTTATAGGCTGATTACAGGAACTGGTATTAAGCTTTCGATATAACTAATTAGCAACTAAAAAAACATTAATGACATATTATGTTTATGCTGTCAATTATAAATTGGCTGGAGAATCACCAGTTGCCTTGCATCTTTAAAAAACTTATTCATTTTGATTGTCCGGGTTGTGGGTTTCAGCGTAGTATTATTGCATTACTAAAAGGTAATTTTGGCGAGAGCTTTAAATTATATCCTCCCTTAGTACCCATTCTTTTATTATTTTCTTTATTGGCCACTTACCTGATTTTAAAATGGAAAAACGGATATATCCATTTAAAATACATGTATATTACCTGTACTGTATTTATAATTGTCAATTATTTTTATAAACTCATTTATATTCTCAATTAATAAAAGTTATATCTTTATCGCATACCATAACTAATACTATTATGAACGAACAGGAAAATCTTTTAACGCCCAATAACAACTATAACCAACCTACAAACTTAAGCAACGCAACAGCTACTTTGGTATTGGGTATTATTTCCATTGTAACCAGCATCTGTTATGTTTCTGCTATACTGGGTATTATTTGTGGTATTATTGGTTTGGTATTAGGGAATAAGGATAGAGCACTTTACCAATCAACTCCGGAGCTTTATACTCAGGCAAGTTACAGTCAGTCAAATTCTGGCAGAATTTGCAGTATAATCGGAATTATAATAGCAGGTTTGTGGTTACTGTTTTTATTAATAATGTTAATATTTGTAGGTAGCATGAGCTACAGAGATTGGAGATAATAGTATTCACATTTATCGTTTGTTAAAATAAAATATGACCGATTACTTATCAAAGCCAAGTGATGGCAATCAACAATTACCCAATGCAACAGCAGTTTTAGTTTTAGGTATATTATCTATTGTAGTTTGTTTTGTCTGTGGAATTGTTGCATTAGTTATATCTAATAAAGATCTGGCATCTTATAAAGCGCATCCTGAAGATTATTCTCTTTCATCTTACAATAATATTAAAGCGGGCAGGGTATGTGCAATAATAGGCATTGCTTTTCAGGTAGTATTAATTATTGCTTATGTAGCTTTTGTAGCATTTATGGTTAATAATATCGAAAGATTCAAATAAAATTATTCTCTTGTTGCTAGGTAATTGTAATCTTCCAGCAACTTTTCTAAAAATTGTTCAGGGTATAAGTCTGTTTGTATTTTCAGTACCTCCCTCACTTTCATAGCCACCCGGTTGCACATCTCGTAATTACTGCTTTTGCTGGCTTGTGTTACCACACTTTTAATGGTGTTAATATCCCTGTCACTCAGCCGCATCACATCCGGAAACATCACTTTGTAGTCGGTTTTATTAACCTCAATAAAAATGGTGTCGTCTATTGTTAATTTTGTTTTGGTGTTTACCACAACAGTACTTGCTGCTAAATCTCCCAGCCGCTGGTTACGGGCAGTTACGGCAACAATAATAACTACAACTATGCCCAAAAAACCGGTTCCAAAAATATATCCAATCAGATTAAAACCGGAAAAAGCAATATATCCAAAAAAAAACGGCCACTCATAAAATTTGGTTATCCAGCGTATAATATACTGGCCAAGTGTTGGCTCGCCACCATCCAGGCTTATAACCCTTATGGCCATAATTTTCTTGCCAATGGTTTGCCCGTTCATCCACAGCTCTGTTAGAAGAGAGTATAAAAACATAGGCATGGAAATAACCAGAATATCCAGCCCAGCATTGCTTTCCTTATCAAGCCCAAACCCATCATACAGCATTGCCTTCATAGCCCACAGGTAAATAATAAGTAAAACAAAGTCTATTAAATATGCCAGCAGGCGTTTGTGAAATTCGGCAATTTCAAATTCAAGATCAATATTGAAGGCGGTATTTATTTGTATAAGGGACATGTATATTGCAAAATACAACTTGCTTTTTAATGGCGGCTACAAAGAGTAATTTTTTTATTTATCAAAAAATCATCAAATTACATACTTAACCGCAGCAATACCCTTTATGAGAGAGGCGATGTTTATTAAAAAAAATGCTGAAAAATGGAAAGAGTACCAGCAGCAGCCAACCGATAACCCCGATGAAACAGCGGAGCGGTTTATTACGTTAATAGACGACCTGTCTTATGCTAAAACATTTTACCCCCGCAGTAAAGTAACCCGTTGGGTAAATGGTATTGCCGCCGGCATTTACCAAAGCATTTATCAAAATAAAAAAGAAAAATACAGCCGCATTTTTCAATTCTGGAAGTTTGAACTGCCGTTGATTTTTAAAAAACACCACCGCACTTTTTTATTTACCACTATTTGTTTTTTATTGTTTGTGGCAGTGGGGGTTATTTCATCTATGAGTGATGAAAATTTTATCCGGGGTGTTTTAGGCACCAGTTATGTTGACATGACGGAGGAAAATATTGCAGAAGGAGATCCGTTTGGGGTGTATAAAGATGAAAATCCTTTTTCAATGTTTATGACAATTGCTTTAAACAACATACGGGTTTCGTTTTTTGCTTTTATTGGTGGGTTTACATTGGGGATTTATACATTTATAATAATGTGGCATAACGGCTTAATGCTGGGCTGCTTTCAGTATATGTTTTTTTCCAAAGGACTGGGCATAAAATCAGTCTTGGTTATCTGGATACATGGTACTCTTGAAATATCAGCAATTGTATTGGCAGCAACGGCTGGTTTTATTTTGGCAAACGGAATTTTATTTCCGGGCACATACAACCGAATGCAGTCTTTTAAGCAGGGCTTTAAAGACGCAGCCAAAGTACTTATATGCCTGGTGCCGGTATTTTTTATTGCCGCTTTTTTTGAAAGTTATGTTACCCATTTAATGAGCCAGACATTTGACAAAGACAGTAATGTTGGGCTGCCTGTTTGGGTTAGCGTTATTATACTGGCTGTTTCATTCATATTCATAATTTGGTATTTTATATTACTCCCCATACGTTTAAATAAAAAAGGATTTTATATACAGCCCGGTGGTATTGTTAACCGGCTGCAGTAACACAATGCGTAATTATTTTTTCATACTTATACTACTGCTGTTTTCATGCACTGCTAAAAAAAAGCAGCCTATTGATGCATACGAAGATTTACTGCAGGACACGGTTGTTGCAAAAGACTATGTGTATGTAGATACACCTGAAGAGGTGCAAAAAACTATAGCTCCAGCTTTTGATACCGGTACAACAATAGTGCAGGCTCCTGTTGAAGAAATATATGATGAAGACGAGGAGGTACAGGACACAATAGAAGTGGATACAACAGTTTACAGGTGGCAGCTTACAGTAGCCACCGACACAGTTGCTGCATGGAAAAAAATGAAGCAGTTTGCCTATGTGGAAAAATTAGACAGTTTGCTAAAAGCTGCAAAAGAAAAAAAGAAAAAAGAACAAAAAAAGCAACCCCAAAAACAGCGCAGCGCAAAGGGGGGAGGCAGCAGTGATGATTTTGTCAGCAGCAGAGATAGTGGGGTAAACAGTGTGTTTGCCAGCAGCGGCCTGCAAATTGTTTTATGGGTTTTGGCCGGGGCATTTGTACTGTTTGTAATTTATAAGTTGTTTGTTACCGGCAGCCCAATGCAGCGCAGGCAAAAAACTGAAGTACAAGCGCCGCAGGCCGCAGAAGAAATTATTACACCAGAAAGCGATTTTGACAGGATGATACGTGAAGCGGTACAAAAAAATAATTACCGCCTTGCTGTACGCTATCATTATTTGCAAACTTTGCATACACTGGCACAAAAAAACTACCTGCGGCTAGCAGCGGATAAAACCAATTACAGTTATGTGCATGAAATTGCCGACTACAATAAACAAAACGAGTTTGCCGCCCTTACATTAAATTACGAGTATGTTTGGTATGGTGAGTTTGTTATTGACGAAATGGTATACCTAAAATTAAAACCTGCCTTTGTGGCTTTCAATTCAAAAATATAAAAACTGAAAAGTAAACTTATATATGGATTAATGGCGCTGCTGTTGTTGGCAACAGGCTGTGGTGGAGGAGGTGCAATGCCACCGCTTACAGAAACTTTTGCAAAAACTGATAAAAATCCGTTTGGAGGTTTTATTGCCTACAACCAGCTGGAAGGTATGTATTCCCGTAACAGCATTCGGGATAAAAAGCAGGCTTTTGATAAAACCTGGAACGATATTACTGACACTGCTGCATTGTATGTATGCATTACCCCAAGCCTATATTTAAATGACGATGAAATAACGGCGATGCTTAATTATGTATCGGCCGGCAATACACTTTTTATTGCAGCAAACAATATAGATGCAGGCTTACTTAAAAAAATTGACGGCAGGCAAAGCAGTTTTTCGCAGCAGTACTTTTTTGGATTCGATTCTGTACGAAATACCGCTACAGTAACTAGCGATACCAACTATGCTTATTACTATTTTCCATTTAAAAGTTCATTTTTTTATACAGATACCGTGTTTACAAAAACACTTGGGGTAAACGATGTGGGCGCACCTAATTTTATTTTGTATTACCATGGCCATGGTAAATTAATACTGCATTGCGAACCCCGGGCTTTTAGCAATTATTTTTTGCTGAAAAAAGAGAATTACAAATACATGCAGCAGGTATTTTCTTTTACCAATAGTTACCCCGATCATGTTTATTGGGATGACTATTACAGAAAATTAAACAGGCGACGCAGTATAAATAGTAAAGATGATGACAGTAATTTTTCTTCGTTTGGAGAAATAATGAAACACCCGCCTTTACAATGGGCATTTTGGCTGTCGTTACTTGGTTTGCTGTTGTATATTTTGTTTGCTGCAAAACGCCGCCAGCGTATTGTGGAAATTGTTAAACCCAACGAAAACACCACCGTAACATTTACAGAAACCATTGCCCGCCTGTACCTGCAAAAGAAAGACAATAAAAATATTGCAGAAAAAATGATAACCTACTTTAATGAACAGGTACGTAATACTTATTTTGTAAACACCAATAATATCAACGATGACTTTATCATCATGCTAAGCCGTAAAAGTAGTATAGATAAAGAGAAGGTGGAAATATTGTACCGTACCATTCAAAACATTTCCAACAGTGTGCAGGTTACAGATTATCAGTTACTATCTTTAAACCAGCAAATACAGCAATTCAATAAAAAATAAATAAACACCTGATGGAAGAAAATTTTTTTCAGCAACGTATTGATTTAAGCGGACTAAGCCGAGCCGCTTTCGATATTCGTAACGAAATAGCAAGGGTTATAGTTGGGCAGCATAAAATGGTTGACCTGCTGTTAACGGGGCTGCTCTGCGATGGTCATATTCTTATAGAAGGTGTGCCGGGTGTAGCCAAAACACTGGCAGCGAAACTGCTGGCAAAAATTATAGATGCTGATTTTAGCCGCCTGCAGTTTACGCCCGATTTAATGCCAAGTGATGTGGTGGGCACTTCGGTGTTTAATCCTAAAGAAGGAGAGTTTAAATTTAAAGCCGGTCCGGTTTTCAGCAATATTATTTTAATTGATGAAATTAACCGAGCCCCGGCAAAAACACAGGCCGCTTTGTTTGAAGTAATGGAAGAAAGGCAGGTTACGGTTGATGGTGTTACACACATCATGCACTCGCCTTTTATGGTGCTTGCCACACAAAACCCCATTGAGCAGGAAGGTACTTACCGCCTGCCTGAAGCACAGTTAGACCGTTTTTTGTTTAAAATAGAAGTGAAATATCCATCACTCTCCGAAGAAATAAGCATATTAACAAACCATCAAGGCCGCAGCCAGGAGCAACTGCTTAGCGACATCAGAAAAGTATTGTCGCCACATGACCTGCAGTATTACCGCAACCAGGTACAATCAATTATTGTAGAACCAAAACTGATTGAGTTTATTGCACGTATTGTAAACGAAACAAGAAATAATCCATCGCTGTATCTTGGTGCATCACCAAGGGCATCACTGTCAATATTAAAAGCTGCTAAAGCAACAGCAGCCATTCGTGGCCGAGATTTTGTAACACCAGAAGATATAGTGGAAACTGCGCCGCATGTGCTGCGTCACCGTATAATTCTTACCCCAGAAAAGGAAATGGAAGGTATTACAGCTGATGATTTAATTGAAAATATTTTAAAATCAATAGAAGTGCCGAGATAGTTTTGCAGTCATCCAAGGTAAAGCTATCAGGCTTCGTAGGCGACGATCCGTTCAACAATAATTCTTTATTAAGCATTTCAGATTTTTTTGCATTTTGAGCACAACAAAAAAGTACATTGGCAATTTGTTTTTAACCACACGTTTTTTTGTGTTGTTAAGCTGCTGTATTATTCTGTTTATAGTTTCTTTTTTTTATCAGCCTTTATTGCAAATACCTAAAATACTGCTGGCGGTTTTTGCCATATTGGTACTGGTAGACTATGTGTTTTTGTTTTTTATTGGCAAGCCACCAACTGTTAATCGCCTTGTTACAGACCGCCTTAGCAATGGTGATGAAAATAAAATAGAGCTGCAGGTTACAAATAATATGCCTGCAATTGTAAATGTTGAGATTGTAGACGAACTGCCACTGCAGTTTCAAAAGCGTGACTGGAAACTAATCCACAAACTTAAGCCCGGTGAGCAAAAAAATATTATTTACAACCTGCGTCCGGTGGAAAGGGGCGAATATAATTTTGGTAATACCATTGTGTATACCAAATCTTTATTAGGCTTGCTCCAGCAACGGCATGATGCTGCCACTGCACAAAAAATACCTGTGTATCCTTCCTACATACAAATGCGTAAGTATGAGCTGCTTTCTCAAACAACTATACAAAGTGAACATGGCAATAAGCGCATGCGCAAATTAGGCCACAGTATGGAGTTTGATAACATTAAGGAGTATGTAAGGGGAGATGATATGCGTACCATAAACTGGAAAGCTACGGCACGTAAAGGCAGTTTAATGGTAAATAATTATACTGACGAACGCAGCCAGCAGGTGTATTGTATAATTGATAAAGGCCGTTTAATGAAAATGCCTTTTAATGGGCTTACTTTACTAGACTATGCAATTAACAGTACATTGGTGCTTGCAAATGTTTGCCTGCAAAAGCAAGACAGGGTAGGGGTACTAACCTTTGCAAATAAAATGGGTTCCCTAATTCCCGCCGACCGTAAGCCGGTGCAAAGGGAAAATATTTTACAGCTTTTGTATAACCAGGATACAGCTTTTTTAGAAAGCGATTACGAAATGCTGTACATGCAAATACGCAACCGTATAAAGCACCGCAGCCTGCTGGTGCTGTACACAAACTTTGAAAGCATGACCGGCTTAAAACGCCAGTTAAATTATTTACGCAGTATTGCACGCCATCATTTATTAATGGTGGTGTTTTTTGAAAATACGGAGTTGCTAAAGCTTTCTAAACTGGATGTAAACAACACTGAAGAGCTTTACATAAAAACCATTGCCGAAAAGTTTGAGTACGAAAAAAGACTTATTGTAAAAGAACTTCAAAAGCATGGTATTCTTGCTGTATTAACAGCTCCGGAAAATCTTACCATTAATTCTGTTAATAAGTATTTGGAGTTAAAGGCAAGGCAGGCTATTTAAGCCGCAGTAGTTACATTTGCAAAAAAAATTGGCACGTAAACAAACATACCGGCAGCGCTTCAGCAATAATATTGTTACAGCAAACGGAGTTGCATCTGTAAGAAAAGAACGGCAGCCGAGGCCACCGGTTAATGCTTTACTGCAGCAACAGTATTTAGAAGGGCAGGCAATTTTAATTGACAAGCCGCTGCACTGGACATCGTTTGATGTGGTGCGTAAACTGCGCAGTTTGCTGCAAATAAAAAAAATTGGACACGCCGGCACACTTGATCCGCTGGCAACAGGGTTATTAATTGTGTGTACCGGAAAATTCACAAAAAAAATAAATGAATACATGGCTGCCGAAAAGGAATACACCGGCAGTATAACTATTGGTGCAACTACGCCCACTTACGATTTAGAAAGTAAGCCGGAACAGCATAAAGACTACAGCACAATTACCACCGAAAAAATTATCGCAGCTACAGAGCAGTTTACCGGCACCATTCAGCAGTATCCACCCATTTTTTCAGCCATAAAAAAAGATGGCGTTGCTTTATATGAGCTGGCAAGAAAAGGCGTGGATATAAAGCCTGAAGCAAGAACGGTGACCATTAAAACATTTGAAATAACGGCTGTAGCATTACCTGTTATTAGTTTTAAAGTAACCTGTGGCACGGGTACTTACATACGCAGCCTTGCAAATGACTTTGGTGCAGCATTGGGTTGCGGCGGTTATTTAAGCAGTCTGCGCCGTTCAAAAATTGGGGATGCGGATGTAACTAATGCTGTAACGATGGAGCAGTTTGAAGGTATGGTTACAACCGCCAGTATTAAAACGGAAGATTAATACCGATAGTGAAATTGAAATTTTCATAACGCCACCTGCGGTATTTATATTCTGTACCTTTTGCAAATAATTTTGGCAGCACATCATTAAAGCTTAAAGCAGGCAATTTCCATCCGTTAGCAGTATGTGCCGTTTCGGGGCGCTTTATTCTAAAGCCCAAATCAAAGCGCAACTGAAAATAGGTTACATCAAAACGGAAGCCGGTGCCCACATTTATTCCTAAATCTCTGTACATATTTTTTATGTTGAAAACAGCACTATCTATTGCAGTACGGTTAGATTTACGCATATTCCAAACATTACCAAAATCTGCAAACAAAGCGCCTTTCAGCAGCATCCACGAAGTAATTGGTGCAATATTGTAACGGTACTCAGCATTCATTTCAAATTGTATATCACCGGTACGGTCATTAAAGCGGTTTGTGGTGCCATCAAAAGGTGCTAGCTTTTGGCTGCCACGGCCAATGCCACGTACAGGCCAGCCTCTCATACTGTTGCTACCACCGCCAAAATACTGTTTAAAAAATGGTAGTGTGGAATCTTTTTTAGAGGGCAGGCCAATACCTAAAAAACTGCGGAAGATAAACGCCGATTTTAGAAAGTTTCTGGAGTGTTTATATTCAAAATCTGCCTTAGCAAAACGGCGGGAATATTTTGGAAAAACGTTATTGGGCAACAGCGAATTTTCATGAGTTAATTTAAATGAATGCTGCCTGCCCGGATGTTTAACGCTTGTTTTGTTTGTGTTGTAACTAAAATTTAAAATACCTGCTACTAATGCTGTGTTAAATGAATACCTCAGGAAAGGGTTGTCGGCAAGTGTTCGTTTAAAAGTTTCCGACTCGTTATAAAGCCTTGCAAACTCAATGTTTATTGGTTTGAAACTCCACTCACCATTCTTTCTGTTGCGCCATGTATAACCAAAACCAATATTGGCCGATTGCAGGTTAAAAAGGTTAATACGGTTAATTAAAGAGGTGTTGATGTTAATAAAAGTTTGTGGTTCGTACACATACTTATTTACTAACTTTTGCAGAAGGGTTATTTTTTTGTTACTGTCTGCTCTAAGTACAGGGCTGATAGTTTTATTGGTGTCAGTCCTTCTTTGTGCGCCTGGGAATAAAAATTTTGGAATAACAAATGTATTGGTAAGCCCTATTTCGTTTGAGTTAATTGGATTGTTGCTGTTGCGGTTGGCTGCGTTTAAATTGAACTCAACGCCAGCACGTAAAGCACTTGTCCATCTTATACCCTGATGTTTAAAATTTCTGTTGGTAAACGAAAGGTTGCCGGAAGTACCTAGTAAGTTACCAGCCGTAACCGTACTAACGCTGTTTGTATTGCTGTTGGCAGAATAGCTGGCCTCAAGCGATGATTCAAAAACATATTGCCCGGCAGGTATAAGCTGCACCACCATATCAATAAAGCCGGTACTGTCTTTTACTTCCTGTACTTCAATATTTACACTTTGCCAGGTGCCAGTACGTGCAAAACTGTTTTGTGTTTTATAGTAATTGGTTTGGTTATACAGATCACCTGGTTTAAAATACATATTACGCAATAAAAAACTGGTACGGAAACGCCTGTGATGAAAAGCAATGGTATAACGGCTGTTGTTTAAATAACGTTGTTCTAATTCTTTGCTGTTAACTGAGTCGCCGGGGCGGTAGTCGGGTATTATGTAAACATTGCGTATATAAAACTGCTTAAGTCGGCTGCTGTCTGCAGGCGGGTTAAGTATTACGGCTAATTTTATTTTAGGACTGTCTTTTTTTTGCTGTGCTGCAATAATTTGTTCCAGTTGTTCAAAAGGATCATCGCTGATGTTGGTTAAGGCAGCCAGTGCTGTGTCGCCCTGCACTTTCAGCTCTTCACTGGTAAATTTGTAAAAACCATTATTGCGGTATAAATCTACCAACCTGCTAATTTCTCCTAACACAGCCCCTTTGGTAACGGCATCACCTTTTTTCAACACAGCTTTGCCTTTATTATTATCGTTAAGCAGTTGCAGATTGGAGTTTTGCAGGCGGTAACTAACGGTGTCAATTAAAGTTGCTTTGCCAGGTGTAACTATGTAACGAACGGTAACTTGCTGTGGTTTGGTATCTTTTGCAGTATCTGCTTCCGCATAAGCATCGGGTTGATAATAGCCTGAATGCCGTAAACTTGCTTTCATGTTTTTTGCAGAAAGACCTGTGTAAGCCGTATCAAATGCCGGAGGTTTTTTGTAAATATGCCAGAAAAAAAGTTTATCCACCACATTTACCTTGGCGCTATCTTCTAACTGTGCGCTTAACCGGGATTTTAAAGCAGCCTTTTCATCTTTAGTAAATTTTCCTCCCTTAACTTCGATGCTGTAGTCAGCTATAAACGGCTTGCCTTTTTGTCCTTCTTTTACAACAGTGCATGAAGCCAGCAATACTGTAACGATTAATACAATTTGCGTAAGCCGGAACAGTTTTATTTTACGGGTATTGCCAGTGTGCATACAATTAATTAGTGCTTATGCTTAACAAAACACATACCAAATATATCCAAAGTTTGCACCATAAAAAATTCAGAGATGAATTAGGTGAATTTATTGCTGAAGGCCCCAAGGTGGTATTAGAATTATTAGACAGTTGTGAGTTTGTTTGTTTATACATAATTGCTGTTGAAAGCTGGTTGCAAATGAATGAAAAGTTGTTACAAACATATCCCGGTCCGCAGGTATTTACAGTAAAAGATTTTGAACTTGACAAAATAAGCCTGCTTACAACAGCCAACAATGTGCTGGCTGTTTTTAAAAAGAAAGCAACAGCAGCTTTTATTCCTGAAAACAAAATTACATTGGTGCTGGATGGTATACAGGATCCCGGAAATTTTGGCACTATCATCCGTACTGCAGACTGGTTTGGTATTGAAAATATTGTTTGCTCGCCAGCCTGTGCAGATATGTATAACCCTAAAGTGGTGCAAAGTACTATGGGCAGCCTTTCAAGAATTAATATTGTTTATACTAACATTGAAGAATGGCTGCAGCAAACAGGCATTAATAAGTACGCCGCTGCCTTGCACGGTACACCTGTTAATGACTGTAAAAAACTTACAGAAGCCGTTATTATTATTGGTAACGAAGGAAAAGGTATAAGCGATGCTGTAATGCAACTGACCAATGAAAAAATAACAATACCAAAAATTGGCGAAGCAGAGTCTTTAAATGCAGCAGTGGCTACAGGGATAATTTTAGCGCAGGTTTGCTAACGGAACTGTATTGCTTTTACAGGTTTTACTTTTTTAATAAGCAACGTAGGAATTATTAAGGTGGCAAAACATACAGCCAGTGTTAACACACAAATCAGCAACACCTGCCACCACACCACATCCGCATGTGCCTGCGCCATGTAATAAGCATCTTCATTTAATTTAATAAAACCAGTTTTTTCCTGCAGCCAGCAAATACCCAGGCCAAGTAAAGCGCCTATGCTAATACCAGTTACAGCAATAACGGTGGTGTTGTATAAAAATATTTGTTGCAGCGTCCAGTCGGGTGTGCCCAGCGCTTTTAAAATGCCCGTCATCCGGGTGCGTTCCAGCACTAAAATTATTAGGCAGGTTATTAGGTTAACTACTGCCACCACCACCATAATTATCAGTAATATATTTTTTATACGGCCCTGCAATGCCAGCCAGTCAAAAATGGGCGGATTAATTTCTTTAATGGTTTTACTGTACCAGCTTTGCGGCAGTACATCAGCCCCGTAAATTTTTTTATTAATTTGGTCTGTGTTTTTGTAATCGTGTAAAAAAATTTCGTAGCCGCCAATTTGGTTAGGTTGCCAGTCATTTAAACGGCGTATTAAGTTAATGTCACAAACAGCAAACGATTTATCGTATTCCTCTATGGAAGTTTTATAAATGCCGGTTACTTTCAATTTCCTTTTTCTGATATTTTCCAGCCCGCTTTTTAAGAAAAAAACAAATACACTGTCGTTAACTGATAAATTAAGCTGGTTTGCAGTGTATGCAGAAATTACAATTTCGTTGCTGTATCCTGAGTCGGGCATTTTAATCCACCTGCCTTCTCTCAGCAATCCATTCATCCGTTTAAAATCAAAGGATGAATCAATTCCTTTTAACAGTACATTTTCTATTTCGGCTTTAAACTTTATAGTGGCAGCTTTGGTTGCAAACCGCTCCACCGATTTTATTTCAGGAATCTTTTTAAGATTATATTCTACAGTATCACTGCTTAAAATAGGGTATTCTTCTGCAATGGTTGCTTTTTCTTCAATATCCTGCTGCACCCTTATATGTCCCCAAAAACTAAATACTTTATTGCTTATTACCTGCTGAAAACCGTTTACAAAACTTAATGCCACAATCATTACCGCCACACTTATGGCAGTGGCGGCCACAGCAAGCCTTATAATAAAACGGCTTAAGGTTTTTTGGCTGTTAAAAGCAATGCGTTTAGCTATAAAAAACGATATGTTCAAATGGCATACTTTTGGTATCTTACAAATGTATTTTATTTATAGATAAACATGAGCGATAGCGTAATAAAAGTTGAAGGAAGTATTGTGGTACAAGTGAGATTCTTCTTTTCTTTTGCTAAAAGAAAAGAAGAACAGAACAAGTTCACAACGATGTTGAGGAATGCTAAGCTGCTGGCAACAAAAAAATGTATTTTCTTTTTTGCATTTTTTACAATGTCATTTGCAGCATATGCACAACTGCCCGACATGGTGTATAAAGACAATGTAAAGTGTGTGCGTTTTCATATGTATGGCGACCAGGAAAGTATGCCTATATATAATTTAAACAGTGCTGACCAGCTGGAACTTAATTTTGATGATATAAGCAGTAACGTAAAAAATTATTATTACACTTATCAGTTGTGTGATTATAACTGGAAGCCGGTTGACCTTAGCCCTTTTATGTACATTAAAGGTTTTACACAGCAGCGCATAAGCACCAACCGCTATTCTGCCATTGCACTTACAAAATATATACATTACCAGGCTATGCTGCCAGACCGCAACACCACCATTACCATGAGTGGCAATTACCTGTTGAAAGTTTTTTTAGATGGCGACACTTCCAAACTGGTTTTTACACGTCGCCTGTTGGTGCTGGAACAAAAGGCAACTATTGCGGCGAAAGTGGTGCAGCCGTTAACGCCACAATGGTTTAACACTCACCAAAAGTTGCAGTTTACAGCCAATGTAAATGGCATAAATACTTTTAGTGCAGCACAACAGGTAAAAGTGGTGATACTGCAAAACAACCGGTGGGATAATGCTTTAAAAGATGTGCCACCAACTTTTGTAAGAGGTACATTGCTGGAATATAATACGGAGAACACCAGCATTTTTCCTGGCGGTAAGGAGTGGCGCTGGCTGGATGTACGCAGTTTCAGGCTGCAGAGCGACAGGGTAGACCATGCAGATTATAAAACAGCCAGCACGGAAATTTATTTAAAAACAGATGGAGACCGTACTAATGACCGCTATGTGTATTACCGTGACCTTAATGGCTTGTTTATGGTAATGACTTACGAAAGCATTAACCCTAACTGGCAGGGAGATTTTGCTACGGTGCATTTTAATTTAGCTGGCCCAGATGGTAAACCATATGCCAATAAAGATGTTTATTTAGCAGGACAGCTTACCGACTATAAAATAAATGACCAGACAAAAATGATTTTTAATGCGGAAAAAGGTGTGTATGAGTGCAGCCTGTTTTTAAAACAAGGCTATTATAATTACACCTATTTAGTTGCTGATAAAAATAATCCGGCAGTACAAACCAGCCTTGAAGGCAATTTTTGGGAAACAGAAAACAGCTACACTATTTTAATGTATTACAAGGCCTTTAGCGACCGGGCAGACAGGCTTATAAGTGTATCGCAAATAAACAGCAGGGCAAACCGGGCAGGGTTTAGTTTTTAACGGCACGGTTTTTTTGTTGCACAACATTTATGCAACAAAATATCTTTTAATTACAATTATTTTATTGGCAGTAAGGCTGTATATTTGCGGCGGCAAGTCTTATACGGCCAGCTCCTGTTGAACTCCCCCAGGGCCGGAAGGCAGCAAGGGTAGATGGTTGAGCGGTGCGATGTAAGTAACTTGCCATTTTTTATTTTATCTCCTCACTTAAAATATACTGCTGCAATGAAATTTTTTATTGACACTGCTGATCTTGCACAAATTAAAGAAGCTAATGATTTAGGAATTTTGGATGGTGTTACTACTAACCCATCATTAATGGCCAAAGTAGGTATTAAAGGTACCGAAGCTGTTATGGCACACTACAAAGCAATATGCGAAATGGTGGATGGCGACATTAGTGCTGAAGTGATAAGTACTGATTTTGACGGTATTATTGAAGAAGGTAAAAAATTAGCAGCTATACATCCAAACATTGTGGTAAAAGTACCCATGGTTAAAGATGGCATTAAAGCCATAAAGTGGTTTACAGAAAATGGTATAAAAACCAACTGTACATTAATATTTTCTGCAGGCCAGGCTATTTTAGCAGCTAAAGCCGGCGCCACTTATGTATCGCCTTTTATTGGCCGTGTTGATGATAGCGGGTGGGATGGCATGGATTTGAT
>JAGVCC010000278.1 GCA_020059395.1 Chitinophagales bacterium
GGCGGAGAAATGAATACCACCATTATTATGGCACGGCAAATGGGTGATAATACGGCAGGAAGTTTTGCAGCCCGTTTATGTGCTGATTACAGTGTAACTGTTGATGGTATTACCTATGGCGACTGGTATTTGCCCACCCTGTACGAACTTGGTTTGATGTACCTGCAGGAGGGTGTGGTGGGCCCGTTTACCGGTGTGTACTGGAGTTCAACAGAAGATAATTCCACCCAGGCTTATGCCAAAAGCTTAACGCTGGGCGTGGAAAACACCGTTGCTAAATCCAACATCTATTATGTAAGGGCGGTAAGGGCTTTTTAGGCGGTAATGTTTACGCCATAAATTATATTAAGCCAGCCTTTTTTCATTATCCCTCTTTTTGCTATTACATACTACTGCTTTTATTGTCTGGCCACAATGCTTACTTGTAGCAAAGCTGGCTATTCATTCATTTAAAAATTTATTGCATAAATAATTACAGACAGCACAACGGTTGTAGTTTTTTCATTATTTTACAATAAATTTTTTTTTGCAACTTACCGAAGAGCAAATATTAACCCTGGCCCCTGATGAAGCTTCAAAAAAAGCGGGTAAAGATTTAGCCAATGCCGCAAAATGGGTAACTAAAGGTGTTAACCAGCAGGCGCTTTGGGGCGAATGTCAGGGCAGTGGCAGCAAGCCATATCAAACACAAATTGATGTGTTGGATATGGCTTTTAAATGCAGTTGTCCCAGCCGCAAATTTCCCTGTAAACATGGTTTAGGTTTATTGCTGCTGCATACAAGGCAGAAACAGCTATTTATAGACAGTGCCGCACCGCAATGGGTTACAGACTGGCTGGAAAAGCGTACTGAAAAACAGGAGAAGAAAGCCGCTAAAGAAGATAAGCCTGTAGATGAAGTGGCACAAGCAAAACGGCAACAGGCACGGTCGCTTAAGGTAAGCGATGGTGTGGAAGAACTGCGGCTGTGGGTAAAAGATATTGTGCGAAATGGTATTATTGCAATGCCCGAAAAAGGATTTACTTTTTTTGAAAACATGGCTAAGCGAATGATAGATGCACAGGCACCCGGCCTGGCAAATATGGTACGCACCCTGGGCGACACTAATTTTTTTGTGGAAGGCTGGCAAACTACTTTTTTAAAACAATTGCTGCATATATACATTGTTACAGAGGGCTTTCGCAACAGCAGTCAAATTAACGATGCGCTGCAGCAAGATGTTAAAACATGGATAGGTTTTACACAAAATCAGGACGAATTAAAAGAACAGGAGGGCACTACTGATACATGGATGGTACTGGCCAAACAATTGTTTGAACAGGATAATATTACCACCGAACGCTACTGGCTGTATGGCGTTAACACAAAACAATATGCGCTGGTACTGCAGTTTATTGTACGTGGTGCTTTGGCGGCAAACCATCTTAATATAACCGCAGGCCAATTTATACAGGCAGCGTTGGTGTATTACCCCGGCAGCATGCCGCTACGGGCTATTATTAAAAAACAAATAAGCACAACACCGGTTACAATACACGCTAATTATAGCAACTGGCTGCAGGTGGCTGCTGCGCAAACAACTGTTGCGGCTGCATTGCCGGTGCAAAGCGACAGGGCCTATTTAATTAAACAGTTAAAGCCGGTACAATACAATAAACAATGGTGGCTGCAGGATGCAGATAGCAATATGATGCTGCTAAAAAACGAACAGCGTTATATATGGAAGTTGCTTGCTTTAAGCGCAGGTCATGCGCTGGATATGGTGGTAATTGGTAATGAAGCAGTGTATGAAGCTGCCGGTGTATGGCAAAACGGATTATATAAACCACTTTGAAATTGTAATAATGCAACAATGGAATGATATAGTGAATACAGCAATGCTTGGTACCGAAAAAAAGGTACCGGACTTTAATGCTGTGCCGCAAAATATTGTGCAGCCACTGCAGCTGATACAGCAAAACCAACAGCTTGATAAAGAAGAAAAGTATCTGCAAGCTGCGGCACTAATTTATAATTATCAGGTGTGCGGTGCTGTACCTTTTAAAAAAGAAAACCTGATTATAGCTCCGGCACCTGCCGAAGAAAAACCGTATTGCAACAAAGAAGCGTTGCAGGTTTTAAACGATATTTTATCTGAGGAAAACATACCCCTGCTGGCATTTTGGCTGCAGCATTGTGCAGCGGCCGGACATATAATACACCCGGAGCTGGTACACCGCTTGCTGCAATTGGGTGCAGAACAAAAAAAACTGCAAACACTTATTACCGCCTGTTGTGGCAACCGTGGTAAATGGCTGGCTGGGTTTAACGAGGCATGGAATTTTTCTATGCAGCAAAGCACCGAAGAAACATGGCAAACCGGCACACCCGAACAGCGCCGTAATATTTTAACTGCAACCAGAAAACACAACCCTGTTTTGGCGGTTGATTGGTTGCAGCAAACATGGCCGCAGGAAGACGCTGCCACAAAAACCACTTTTCTGGAAATATTACAAACAAATATTAGTGCGGCAGATATTGAATTTTTAGAATTGCTGGCAACAGAAAAAAGTAAAAAAGTAAAAGAGCTGGCGCTGGATTTATTAAAAAACATACCGCAGTCTGCGGTGGTGCAGCAATATGAAAGCCTGCTGGCGCAAACCGTACAGTTAAAAAAAGAAAAGGCTTTACTGGGTTTAAGTACAAAAACGGTGTTGTTGTTGCAGCTGCCGCAGGTGCCGGATGCTGTTTTTAATTCAGGTATAGAAAAACTGAGCAGCACAAAAGAGTTTACTGATGATGAGTATATTATTTACCAGTTAGCAATGTATGTGCCACCAACTTTTTGGCAGCAGCAGTTAAACACTACCGCAGAAGGGGTTATAAAGCTGCTGCAGGATGATGCAGTTGGTAAAAAAATACTGCCGGCATTGGTGCTGGCAGTAAAGCGCTTTAATAATAATGAATGGGCTGCTGCATTATTACAGCACAGTAAAATATTTTATCTTGATATTATGGCCATGCTGCCACCACAGCAGCAAAACGATTACAGCATCCGTTTTTTTGAAGGCCATGAAGATACCATTATTCAAAACGCACTTAATTTTACCAGTGAGTGGAGCACAACCCTTACACAAAAAATATTTACATACACTGCAAAAAATGCGTACCAGTACAACCGCAGTTTTTATAGTCAGCACATACACTTAATACCCATGCAGGCAATTGCAGTACTGGAAAAATGTATGCCTTCAGAGGCATACCAGCAGTCCGTGTGGGCCGGTACCAGTGAGTACATTACAAAACTTATTTCGCTTAAAACACAAACCATAACAGCATTTCAACCTTAAATAAAAATTTATGTCCACCATTTTACGGCAACATGCAGAAGAACTATTTGCACAGGAACTGGAAGAGTTAAAAAAGCAAGACACTAATAAAATTCCCGCCAACTGGGTATTATCGCCACAAAGTGTTGTTACCTATTTAATGGGCGGCAAACTTAAAAACGGTTTTGAAATAACACCCAAATACATTGGCAATAAAAGGCTGATGGAAATTGCAGTGGCAACGCTTACAACAGACAGGGCTTTACTGCTGTATGGTTTACCAGGCACTGCCAAAAGCTGGGTAAGTGAGCATTTAGCTGCAGCCGTTAGTGGTAATTCCACCCTAATTGTGCAGGGCACTGCCGGTACTGGTGAAGATGCCATAAGATATGGCTGGAACTATGCCCGCCTGCTGGCCGAAGGCCCATCAGAAAAAGCACTGGTGGAAACCCCTTTAATGCGTGCCATGAAAGATGGTAAGATTGCCCGTATAGAAGAATTGACACGTATAGGTGCCGATGTGCAGGATGCGCTAATTACCGTACTCTCAGAAAAAACACTGCCTGTGCCAGAGCTGAATATTGAAATACAGGCAGTAAAAGGCTTTAATGTAATTGCCACGGCTAACAACAGAGATAAAGGGGTTAATGAATTAAGCAGCGCCTTAAAAAGGCGTTTTAATACAGTTATACTTCCGGTACCCGATTCAATAGAAGAAGAAATTGACATTGTAAAACGCCGGGTGGAAAGTTTTGAAAAAACAATGGAATTACCTGCTGAGCCGCCCGCCCTGCAGGAAATACGCCGCATAGTAACCATTTTTAGAGAGCTGCGCAGCGGTGTTACTGCCGATGGAAAAACAAAATTGAAAACACCCAGTGGTACCCTCAGCACTGCCGAAGCAATATCTGTTGTAAACAGCGGCCTGGCAATGGCCGCTTATTTTGGAGACGGGCAGTTAAAAGCACATGACATTGCCGCAGGCATTATTGGCGCTGTAGTTAAAGACCCTGTGCAGGATAGAATTGTATGGCAGGAGTATTTAGAAACCGTTGTTAAACCAAGAGAAGAATGGAAAGATGTGTACCGTGCCTGCAGAGATTTAGGCATTTAAAAAAGCAGCAGTAAACAAAATGGCAACACATATTTTAGGCATACGCCATCATGGCCCGGGCTCTGCAAAAAATGTAAAAACATTTTTAGAAAAAATGCAACCCGATATTATTTTGGTGGAAGGCCCACCGGAGGCTGATGGTATTTTACAATGGGTATCTCATAAAGAGCTGCAGCCCCCTGTGGCTATATTGTGTTTTCAGCCAGATAATACGGAGCAGTCGGCCTTTTATCCTTTTGCAGCATACAGCCCCGAGTGGCAGGCAATTTTATATGCCCGTACACATAATATTCCGGTTAAGTTTATGGATTTACCGGCTGCACATCAGTTTGCAATAGATGAAGCAAAAAGAAAAGACGAAGCAGCCGCAAACGAAACTCCATCAACGGCAACGGAAACAGATGCAGTTAACAATGCTGCATTACAAAATATACAACAGCAGCAAAACAGCCCGGTATATAAAAAAATATTTACTGCTGCGCAGGATGTGGAAACAACTGCAGCAACCCCGCCAATATACAGCGATCCAATTTTTCACCTGGCCCAAGCCGCTGGTTTTACAGATGGTGAAAAATGGTGGGAACACATGTTTGAGCACCGCCATAACAATGAAGAAGTATTTACAGCAGTAAGCGAAGCCATGCAGGCTTTAAGAGAAGCGCTGCCTGGTCCCGAAGGTGAAAGAGAACAATTGCGTGAGGCATACATGCGTAAAACCATCCGGCAAGCCGAAAGGGAAATGTATGAAAACATTGCAGTAATATGCGGTGCCTGGCATGCTCCTGCACTGTTGCAAATGCCGCCACAAAAAGCGGATAATGACCTGCTTAAAAACTTGCCCAAAGTAAAAGTGGAATGTACCTGGATACCATGGACGTATAGCCGCTTGAGTTATTTCAGCGGGTATGGCGCAGGTATACTTTCGCCGGGCTGGTATGGTCATGTGTGGAAGTACCCAACCGACGATGGCACCCGGTGGATGGCTAAAGTGGCGAAACTGCTGCGTAAAAAAAATATGGATATTTCTGTGGCGCATGTAATTGAAGCGGTGCGGCTGGCAGGCTCACTGGCATCGCTTAGAAATTTATACAGGCCCGGCCTGGAAGAGTTTAACGAAGCCGCATTAAGTGTTTTATTTAATGGCGAACCTGTTATGCTGCAACTGGTGCAAAAAGAATTAATTGTAAGCAATAAAATAGGCACTGTTCCCACAGAAATTCCAAAACCACCTCTGCAGTTAGATATTGAGCGGCAACAAAAAAAATTACGACTGCCTGCCACTGCCGACTGGAAAGATTATGTATTAGACCTGCGTAAAGAAACTGATTTACAACGCAGTATTTTTTTACACCGCTTGCTGCTGCTTAATATTAAATGGGGCGCAAAGTCTGATATAAACAGTAAAGGAACGTTTAAAGAACAGTGGCGTCTGCAGTGGGATCCTGCTTTTTCAATAGACATTATTGAAAAAGGTACCTGGGGTAATACTGCTGAAGAAGCTGCTTCAAAATACGTAATTCATGCGGCGGCCGAAATAAATAACCTGCAGCAGGTGTGCCAATTGCTGGAGCAATGTATTCCGGCAGCCTTACCCAACACCGTTGAAATGCTGGTGCTGCAAATTAACAACCTGGCCGCAACCGGTGCCGATGTAATGCAGATGATGCAGGTATTACCCGGCTTGGTAAA
>JAGVCC010000340.1 GCA_020059395.1 Chitinophagales bacterium
AATGACTTTATTGGAACAGAGCATCTGGTTTTGGGATTGATACGAGATGGGGAAAATACTGCCATAAAAACATTAAAGTCGCTAAATATTGACCTGTTTGAACTGCGAAAGGAAATTGAAATGGCAGTAAAGGATAAAACAGGTAAAAATATAGCCAATATTAACTCTTTACCACTTACAAAGCAGGCAGAAAAAGTAATACGAATAACTGTACTGGAAGCTAAAGCACAAAAAAGTGCATTAGTAGAAAGTGAACATTTGATGCTGTCTATTCTTAAAAATAAAGAAAACGTAGCCACTCAAATTTTAAATCAGTTTGATGTTGATTACGATATTTTTAAAAATGAACTGGGCTTTGTAACCAGCACACCTCCTGCTGCCGAATTCAGCGAAGAAAATGAGGATGATTTTGATGAAGAAAAAAGGCAGTATGGCCAGCAAAAATCGCAGCAGCGTGGCGGTGCTGCCAATCAGCCCAAAACTAAAACACCTGTACTGGATAATTTTGGCAGGGATATTACCCGTTTAGCCGAAGGCGGCTCATTGGATCCAATTGTTGGCCGGGAGAATGAAATTGAAAGAGTATCACAAATACTCTCTCGCCGTAAAAAAAACAACCCTATTTTAATTGGTGAACCGGGTGTGGGTAAAACAGCTATTGTTGAAGGTTTGGCACTGCGTATTGTACAACGTAAAGTAAGCCGTGTGCTGTTTGACAAACGTGTGGTAAGCCTTGACCTTGCAGCCCTTGTTGCAGGCACAAAATACCGTGGCCAGTTTGAAGAACGCATGAAGGCTATTATGAACGAACTGGAAAAAAACAGGGATGTTATTTTATTTATTGATGAAATACACACCATTGTTGGTGCAGGCGGTGCCAGCGGATCTCTAGATGCAAGTAATATTTTCAAACCTGCTTTGGCCCGTGGAGAATTGCAATGTATTGGTGCTTCCACTTTGGATGAGTACCGGATGCACATTGAAAAAGATGGCGCATTAGACCGCCGCTTTCAAAAAGTAATTGTAGAGCAGCCCAGTGTTGATGAAACAATACAAATTTTAAATAACATAAAGGGTAAGTACGAAGACTACCACAATGTTACCTACAGTCAGGAAGCCATTGATGCCTGTGTAAAACTGAGCGACCGTTATATGACAGACCGCTTGTTGCCAGATAAAGCGATTGATGTACTTGACGAAGTAGGTGCAAGAAAGCACATTAAAAATATTAATGTGCCCGATGAAATTGTTGAATTGGAGAAAAAAATAGAAGATATTAAGCTGGAAAAAAACAAGGTTGTAAAAAGCCAGCGTTTTGAGGAAGCAGCCAGCCTGCGTGACACTGAAAAACGTTTGCAGGAAGAACTGGAAGCTGCAAAAAACAAATGGGAAGAAGAAAGTAAACACAAACGTTACCCAATAGAAGAAGAAGACATTGCAGAAGTGGTTTTTATGATGACAGGCATACCCGTTAAACGCATGGTACAGGGCGAAACAGAAAAGCTGCGCCGCATGGGTGATGATTTAAAAGGAGCAGTTATTGGGCAGGATGTTGCTATACAAAAAGTTGTTAAAGCCATTCAACGCAACCGTGTTGGTTTAAAAGATCCTAAAAAACCAATTGGCACTTTTATTTTCCTTGGGCCAACAGGGGTTGGTAAAACTGAACTGGCCCGTTCGCTGGCAAAACAAATGTTCGACAGTGAAGATTCTCTTATTCGTATTGACATGAGTGAATACATGGAGAAATTTACTGTAAGCCGTTTAATAGGTGCTCCTCCGGGTTATGTGGGTTATGAAGAAGGTGGACAGCTTACTGAAAAAGTACGCCGTAAACCATATTGTGTAATACTGCTGGATGAAATTGAAAAAGCCCATCCGGATATTTATAATATCTTGCTACAGGTGCTTGATGATGGTCAGTTAACTGATGGTATGGGCCGAAAGGTGGATTTTAAAAACACCTTAATCATTATGACATCTAATATTGGAGCAAGGCAACTAAAAGATTTTGGTGATGGTGTTGGATTTGCCACAGCAACCCGAATAGAAAACTCTGATGATAATAATAAAGCTGTTATTGAGAAAGCATTAAAGCGCACTTTTAGTCCGGAGTTTTTAAACCGTATTGATGATGTGGTGATATTTAACTCTCTTACTAAAGAAAATATTTTTGAGATAATAGATATTTTAATGAAAGGTGTAATGAAGCGCCTTGCAAACCTGGGCTTCAGTTTAGAGTTGTCATCAGAAGCTAAAGACTTTATTGCCGATAAAGGCTACGACCAGCAATTTGGCGCAAGGCCGCTGCACCGTGCTATACAAAAATATTTAGAAGACCCTTTAGCTGAAGAGATTTTAAATATGAATGTTAAAACCGGAGATGTACTGCTGGCAGAACTTGATAAGGAAACAGAAACTATTAAGTTTAAATTAAAAGAAGGGCTGAAAGAACAGGAAAAGTCTCAGGCATAAGAAATAATAAAAAAGGTTACCCAACAACGGTAGCCTTTTTTATTTCAATCATTTAAAGTTGTTACATGCTGTATTAAAGAGTTGAGTACCCGGCAATTACTATTATTTACATTAGGTGCATTTTATAAAATTCGACGAATGGGTTTGTAAAAATAAAAATTAATACCATCTTTGCATTACTAACGCTTACCCACATCCTACGCAAGGCCCTCTGGAATTTTTAAATTACTTCCAACCACAATTTCCTTTAGAAACCTGTTTTAATTTTTTTAATCAAACCCTTTAAAAATGAAACGGAGTTTTACCTCTTTGGCACAATTGTGCCCAACTGTAACTATTACAGTAAAAAAAATTATCGCAACTGCATTTTTAGCAACAGCTTTAATGACTATTGCAACCAAAAGCAACAGCCAGGTGCTGGTTACGCTTCACAAAGAAACCTTTCCTAACACCAACAACACATTATTAACCTGCCCCATTAACCAGAGTTTTGCAGGCAACACAGGTAGTTGGCAGTCTTATTCAACTAATGCCAAAGCTACAGTTGGTTGTTTTCCAGCTGCATATGCTGCCGTAACCAATGCGGTAAAATTTGTGCTGTTAAGCACAGCGGGTACGGTTGCAGCTGATGCCTATGCAACATCTCCGGTTTACAATTTGGGAAATGCTGGGTGCAATGGCAAGTACGATATTTCTTTTAAGTTGTATACCTACAATTGCATTCAAAACGACAACAATGCCTATATATCGCTTGAATTTTCAAGTAATGGCGGCAGCACATGGACAACAGTTTGGCAAAAAACATCCGGCCAGCTATATGCAACCTACGGTGTTAATGCGTTGCCACAAATATGGATGGCAATACCGGCGCAGTACCTTACAGCCAGTTTTAGATACCGCTTTAAAGCGCACAGCAATGCCAATAATGCAAACAATATGTATGTTTTTGTGGATGAACCTACGGTTTACTCCTTTGCCTGCAGCGACGTAGTGAGCTTAGGAAACCTTGTTTGGATGGATAACAATAAAAACGGCATTAAAGAAAGTACCGAAGCCGGTATACCAGGTATTACAGTTCAATTAAAGAAAGATAACGACGGCGACGGTATTAATGATCCTGATTTTACTCCGCTTACCACCATTACAAATACTACTGGTAATTATAGTTTTACAAACTTAACAGCGGGTAAATACTGTGTATCATTACTAAACCTGCCGCTAAGCCTGCGCCTTGTTGCGGTAAACGCCGGTTCGCCTGATGAGGATGGTGATAATAATAACAACGGTATTCAGGAAATAGCAGGCAACACAATTGTAAATGGTGGCTGGATTACCCTGTTACCACAGTCGGAACCAACAAACGATGGCGATGGTAATAATGGCAACCTTACTTACGATTTTGCAATTGCACCAATTACTACATTGGCAATAAGCCCGGTTACAATTGCTGCATTACTTAATGATGATGTTGTTACAATAAGCTGGCAAACCGAAAACGAGGTTGATGTGTTGTATTACGAATTACAGCGCAGCGACAATAATAAGCAGTTTTATCCCATTGCAGTCACCCCATCTTCTAAGCCGCAAAATGGCAGTGCAGCCTATAAAGTGTTTGATGAAAGCTTTGGGCTTATAAATGCACCGGCAGTATATTATCGAATTAAAATAACAGAAAAAGACGGCAGCATTAGCTACTCTAATAATATAGTGGTAAAAAATAATCACCTTGCTGCTGTTGCAGTATGGCCAAATCCTTTTGTAAACACGGTAACTGTTACATGCCAGTCTGTATCAACAGCGCAACTACAAATAAAAATTACTGATGCAAACGGAAAGCTGATGAAATTACAGCAACAAAAAATTGCAAAGGGCATTAATCAAATTCCTGTAACACAATTAAACACTTTGCCAAAAGGTGTTTACTGGATTACTGTAATTAAAGAAGGAGTGCAAATAGGCAATCAAAAAATAATAAAGTAGTTTTTCTTGTTTAAGTTTAAAGGGCCGGGTAAAAACCCGGCCCTTTTTTATACTACACAACGCTTCAGTTATAACTACAACGCTTTGCATTTTTACGTGGCAAGCTTTGGTAAAATTTCAGCAGCATCATTGCAGCGGTATCATTTCCCAGTAACAACTTAAGTTTTTAGCAAAAAAAGAGGCAAAATGAAAAACTTCATAATTGATTGATTATCTGAAAAATAACTAACTACCACACACATACGCACCGTAATTTCCGACGAAAATTCGATGAAAGATTATGCTGCCATAGGAAAAACACTAATCTTTGACTTCCCTAACCGCAGGTAAATACCCTGCAACTTATTAAAGCTTACACACCATATCTCCCTTACACAGTTACACCTTTCCTGTAAAACTGTTCACAATTTTTTCTAAATTAACCCTTTTGAAAATGAAACAGATTTTTTACACAAACATGCAATTAAACACCTTTAAAAAGGCAGCGGCAACGCTATTAATCACTTTAGTGTTATCAGCTGTATCAATGGCTGGCAATGCCCAAATTTTTGTATCCCTTTACAAAGAAACTTTTCCTAACCAGTACAATATGCCCTTAGGCAGCCCAGCAAATGGCAGCTTTAGTGGATGTACAGGTAATTTTTCAACAAATGCAAGTATTACTTCAGCTACTATTACCAGCATTGAAGCAGCTTATACGCCAGTAACAAATGCATTAAAGTTTGTGCATTATAATACTACAGGTACAAGTTTGGCATCAACAAGTGCTATTTCGCCCGTTTATAACTTTGGTAACCCTGGTTGTAATGGTAAATATGACATTTCATTTCAGCTATACACTTACGTCTGTACTTCCGGCGATAACCAGGCATTTCTAGCATTAGATTTTTCCGGAGATGGCGGTGCTACCTGGACCACAGCATGGCAGCGTACATCAGGCCAAATGTTTGCAACTAATGGCACTAATGGCCTTACAAATATTATGCTTGCAATACCTGCAACATATGTTACATCAAATTTCAGGTACCGTTTTAGAAGCCAGATGAATGCCGAAAATCCAAATAACTTTTTTGTTTTTGTTGATGACATTACGCTATTCGCCTTCGCATGCACCGATATGATGAACCTCGGAAACCTTGTTTGGGTTGATGTGAATTTAAATGGTGTTAAAGATGCCGCTGAAAATGGACTTGCCGGTGTTCCGCTGGAGCTTACAAGAGACAATGACCTTGATGGATTAAATGATTGGGATTTTACACCACAAACCACCACCACAGATATAAATGGCAATTATAGTTTTAACAACTTAAATGCAGGCCGCTATAAAGTACAGCTTGCTGGCATTAATAATACTTACAGGTTGACAGGCATAAATGCCGGCCAACCCGATGAAGATGGCGATAATAACAACAATGGCTTGTTACAAACACCGTTATTTACAAATATTGATGGTGGTTGGATTACCCTGCTGCCACAGTCTGAACCTACTACAGATGGGGATAACAATAACGGAAATCAAACGTATGATTTTGCGGTGTATCCTGCATCGTTACTTCCTGCAAAATCAGTAACCATCAGCCTTAATTATGCATTTGGGCAAACTGCAGTAAACTGGCAAACCATCAATGAAATAAATGTGTTGGCATTTGAAGTGGAAAGAAGTGTTGATAACAGGAATTTTGAAAAAATTGCTATAAAGGCTTCCACTGCCATTGCAAACGGAAATGCATCATACAGCGTTACAGATATTACTGGATATAATTTTGCACCCGTAATTTATTACCGTATTAAAGTTATTGATAAAGATGGCCGCTTTAATTATTCAGGCACATCAAGCATAAGAACGGCTACTGCTGCAGATGCTGTGAGTGTTTGGCCAAACCCTTTTATAAATGAAATTAAAATAACGCATACAGCGACTGCGCCTGAAAAAATACTGGTAAAGCTGTCGGATAACACAGGCAAAATATTAAAGCTGCAAACTTTTAATTGCAATGCAGGAGTTAACCAATTTTCAGTTCAGGGTTTAGATAGGCTTAGTAGCGGGGTATATTTTGCTACTATAAATGTAGGTGCTAATATCGCTCCGGTAGTACATAAAATCATTAAGTAATCCGTACTTCCAAATAAAAATAGCCGGGCATCTGTAATTACAGAGCCCGGTTTATTGTTTTACCACTTTAAAAGTACGCCATTCATTACCAATATAAATACGCAGAAAATAAACACCTTTAGCTAAATTAATTGCTTGCAACACTTCAATGTGTGGGCCAGCCAAATTATCCTTTCTTGTTGTATTTATCAGCTCACGCCCAGCTGCATCGTATAATTTTATAATTATGCTTTGGCTTTGCAGCAGCTCATAATAAATTTTTATTGTACTGATAAATGGTACCGGGTAAACAACAACGTTATATGTATTACCAGCACCTGTTTTTGGCAATACGGTAATTAGTTTATTTTTAGTGTTTGCGCCAACGCAATTTGTACCCTTTGCTGTTGTTTTAAGCGTAACATTATAAATACCCGGTTTTTTATACTCATGCAAAGGATGGGCAATATTTGCAGTATCGCCATCGCCAAAATCCCAATACCATTTACTGCTCAAGGGCATTGACTTATCTGCAAATTGTACCGAAAATGGCGCAGTGCCAATGAGTGTATCGGCCGCAAACTCAGTTTCACAACAATCGCCTTTTTGTAACGATAAATAAACAGGCACAACTGCAATGTTATTCGTTTTGTCAGACTCTACTAGCAAATTTTTAGGATCGGTTACTGAAACAATATTGTACCAACCATTACAAATATTACCAAAAAAAATATCCTGCCCTTCGTAACCGGGATAATAAATATCGATATAACCTGGATAAATGCCCTGCTCGGTACCACAGCCAGAAACTGCCCCCATACCCGGATTGCCGGTATTATTAAACAACAGGGTGTTTCCATTTTTATCTTTGCATGCGCCGGGTATTGCATTGCAATCAGATAAGTTAACTAAACAGAAACTAACTTTTTTATCTGTGCCCAACAATGGCCATGTTAACGGATTCACATCTGGTCCATGCAAACGCATGGAGTTAAGATTGTAATCATCCAGATGTACGTGACCATGTGCAGGGTGGTAAAGCATATACCCAGCCGGCTTGTCAGTAAAAGTAATTCTGGATGAGTCTTTGTGATAAATACGTTGCACCACTTCCTGTTTAGGATTACTGCCGTTAGGACAAATTGTTGTACTGCATGGCACCTTAACAGAATCGCAAAAGCAATTAGGTGTACCCCTTATCTCTACAGGCCCATATCCTATATTAGGTGTACCAACTCCTATCCGCACATAACCGTTAAACTCAATAAAATTTTGATCTATAATTTTTTCAGAGTTGGTAATGTCAGGCAGCAAATCACAATTCTGACTTCCGTCGGGACATTTACACCCTTTTCCATTTGTAACTGTACAAATGGACGTTTCAGGTGTTTTGGGCGGGTTGGGTCCAAAAGTGATTGTAAAACTCAATAGTGTACCCGTGTTAAAAGGCAGTTCATCATGTATACCAAGACTCCATACTCCGTTGGGGTTTTGACCGTTGTTAATACCGTTAATTGTTTCTTCGGGTATAAAGCTGCCGGTAAATGGTGCCAGCCCCTGCCCCACAGGTATAACACCGTCTTCTTTAAAACAAGTATTAATAAAATTTTTTCCTGAGCCGCCCCGGTTATTTACAAGTTTTATTATTGTACCCGCTGCACTGCGTATGTAGATATCAAGGTTAGCATCGAAATTATGATTGATATTTACGCAAACTGAAAGCAACCCAAAATTTACAGAATCAATTGCTACAGGCATACCCGAAACCATAAGCGGATAATAAGTGAGTGTGTTATCTGATATGATGCCGCCAGTATTGTTTGTAAATGACTGTGCAGAAGCACTTTTTACAATGAGGAAATAAAAAAAGCAGCGTATTATTAATTTATAAAACTTCATAACTACATAAATTTATGCAAAACTTTGTATTAAACTACAAGCATACACGCTGGAAATACATTAAGCCTGGATTTTTACTTTTTTTATAGACGCCCATTTACAAGAAATAATTAAAGCTGGTTGTGAATTATTTATTGCAGCAGGTGTTTTTACTCAGATACGATACAGTATTTTCCGACGAATATTCGCCCAAATTATTGCTTTGTAATAATAATCCTACAAATTTTGTGTTCTGTAAAAACCCGTAAGTATTTTTTACATTAAAAAACATCACTATATGTAAAATCTACGTAGCAGGTAATCTATAACCCTTATTTCAAATGAAAACAATTTTATCCTTTTTATTCAAACAGTTGTGCAGCCTTGTAATTATTTTTTTGTGTGTATGCACACAATTACATGCACAGGTTTGCGGCACACTTACCGTAAACAGCGTTTCAGTTACCAATGCATCTTGCCCAAGTGCGGGTGGCATTACTGTAAATGCAACAGGTACGGGCCTTACGTACCAGCTTATAAGTGGCCCGGCTGGTTATTCTACTGCAAGCAACACCACAGGCATGTTCAGCACATTAACTGCGGGCAGTTATGTAATTGAAATAAGAGATGCCTGTAGCATAAAGACAACCCGTAATGCAACGGTAACAAATTCTTATCCGGCGTTTTCTATAACCAGTGCCGCACTTTCAAATGTTTGTACAAGTGGTGTGCAAGGTGGTAACATAAACGCCAATATTGCCGGTGGTAATGCCCCATACCAATACGATATAGTTTTAGCCGGAAGTGCGCCAGTTTACGGTGCGTTTACAACCAGCACTAGCTTTAACAAAGCAGTTACTGCGTTTGGCACTTACAGGGTATTTGCAAAAGATAATTGTGGAGAAGTAAGGACTTATGATATTATTTTACAGCCACTACAGCCAGAGCCTGCTTATTTATGGTGGAGCGATGTTGAACAGAACAGGCCTTGCGCAGAAACAATGGGTGGTTTACCAACAATAACATGGAACCTCCATTTTCAGGACACTAGCGGTACCGGCCTTGATTTTAATAACCTGCTTGGCTCAACATACCAAATTTACAGGCCTGCAGTTGCTAACTCTATAACACAAACACAATCCAACTGCGCCGCATCTTTGGGTGCATTGTTAACATCAGGTACTGTTATAGCCGGCAACATACCAATGGACAGGCCGGATACTTATCCGGTAACAATACCTCAAGAAGATGTGATTTTAATTTTTACCACCCGTTGCGGCAAGCAGCTGAAGGTTTGCTATAATTTTAATGACGGAGACCCAATAACACCATTGGCTATTTACAGGTTTATACAACAGTCGTGTGGCGCATCATGGAACAATCAGGATATTACTATCAGTAATAAGTATGTATTTAACATGTCTGCACCCTACACATTTGTTTTAACCAAAAACAATAGCACTACTATTATCAATAGTAATGGCATTTTTATAAACTTAAAGCCCAACGATTTTCCATTGTCAATACAGGTAACTGATGCATGTGGCAGAACGGCAACAAATAATTTTACCATGCCAGTACAAGGATCATCATTACAGTTTAGTGTGGGGCCAGAGTGGGGATTAAGTTGTACAACAGTTAAGAATACTACTACCGCCGAAATAATAATTAATGGTGGAGATTTACCAGGCTGGGCAGATGCTACAAATGTTGTTATAACCGGAGGTACAGTAACAGCTGTACCCACAATAAGCCCTTATAACGACTGGATACCGGGCTACATAGCCAGTAATTTATTAGCAGGTTATTCTTACAAAGTTTTAATAACAAACTTATGTGGCGAAAAAGATTCTGTTCAGTTTACTGTACCAGCCGATCATTGGGGCCAACGTGTATTAAACTGGAATATGACAGCATCAGTAAATGCGTTATGCGGTGCCAATAAAAGTACCGTAACTGCTGATGCAAACTTTACCGGTTACAATGTGGTAAACTATTATTTGTATAACGTCACTACCCCAAACACAGTTATTGCAAATAACACAACCGGCATTTTTGAAAACGTTGTGCCAGGTAATTATAAAGTAAAGTTTATTGTACCCAGCCCTAACTGGCCATGCCCGGGGCTTGATATAAGAGACTCTGTAAACGTTACTGTATTGGCTGATGGAGCAAATCAAACAATTACCCGTAAAACAATCACCACCTGCGAAGTTAATAGCGTGCCCACATTATCGGGTAAAGCCATTATTGAAGTGAGTGGTTCGGCTCCGTTTACATACGAAATAATTAAAACCAGTTTAATTGGAACCGGTGGAGAAGTATGGAATTTATCTTCGAGCGGAAACCCCAATAATTTCTACACATGGGATATACCAACAGGCGCGGACCCATCAAACACAGTGTATACGCTTCGCACAACAGATAAATGTGGAAATAAAATAACCACACAAGCAAGTTTGCAACCAATAAACCCGCCGGCAATTCTTGCTCAAAACCACCCTTGTATTGGTACAACAGATTATACACTTACATTAAACCCTTATGGTGGCAACTTTACTTACAAATGGGTAAAAATGCCTGATGAAGCAACAACACTGAGCACACAAAACAGTATTACATTTTCTGGCCCATATAATGCAACTTATGATGGTAATTACCGGTGTTATGCAACATTAAATGGTTGTGTGGAAAGATATACTGATGTAAACATTAACAGTGCGGAATGTAATAATGCACTGCCTGTAAAACTGGTTTGGTTTAATGGCAATTATAATAATAAAGTGGCTGCATTAAACTGGCTGGCTGAGTCAGAGATTAATTTTAAGCAGTATGAGGTGGAAAGAAGTTTAAATGGAAGAGATTTTATAAAAATAAATATTATTGCTGCAAAAGGAAATAATGCAGTGGCGGCGGAATATACTGTTACCGACAATATTGCAGCATTAACAGAAAAAATTATTTACTACAGGCTAAAGGTGGTAGATAAGGACGGAAAATATACTTATTCATCAGTAGTTAAACTTAACCTTGCCGCACAGGAAAGCAGTATTGCGGTTTATCCAAACCCGGTAAGCACTGCTTCTGCATTATCTTTTACAAGTGATATTACAGGCAAAGCGCTTATAAAAATAATTGACAAAACAGGTTCGGTTTTGCTGACAGACCGCATAAATGTTAACAAGGGCAATAATGCGGTAAAACTGCCGGGTACACAAAACCTGTTACCAGGTGCTTATATGCTGCAGGTGCAAACAGCTGCTGGTATGAAAGCCATAAAAATTATAAAATTATAACCCGGATTACATTAAAAATAGAAGTATAAAAATAACCCGGCTGTAAATACAGCCGGGTTATTTTTTTTCAGTTTTAAACACAGCTTTTGCAAAATGCTTAATTTAAAGCAATTTTGCAGCAATGAAAAAAATCATTATTACTATAGATGGATGGTCATCTTGCGGAAAAAGTACTTTGGCAAAACAACTGGCCAAAAAATTAGGCTACGTTTATATTGACAGTGGTGCTATGTACCGGGCTATTACACTTTACTTTTTACGCAACCATGTTGACTGGACAGACAGCAATGAAGTTACAGAAGCACTTAAAAATATCAGTATCGAATTCAGGCCCAATGAAAAATCGCAGCAATCTGAAATCTTTTTGAATGATGAGAATGTGGAGTATGTAATACGTGATTTAGTAGTGGCAGAAAAAGTTAGCGATGTGGCGGCAATAAAAGAAGTACGAAATTTTGCCGTGGCACAGCAGCAAAAAATGGGTGAAAGCAAAGGCGTTGTTATGGATGGCAGAGATATAGGCACCACTGTTTTTCCCGATGCTGAGTTAAAAATATTTATGACTGCAGACCCTGCCAAAAGGGTTGAAAGAAGGTTTAAAGAATTATACGATAAAAACCCCAACATAACAATTGAAGAAGTAAAAGCCAATCTTGAAATGAGGGATTACATTGACTCTCACCGTGAAATAAGCCCTTTGCGTAAGGCAGATGATGCAATAGAGCTTGATAACACCAACAGGACTGAGAAAGAGCAATATGAATTTACAATTAAACTTACTAAGGAATTAATTTAAGTAAGTAGAAACCAAAAAGCAATAGCATATTAAACATTAATCTGCAAAAAGCGCTAAAGTTTTTTATGATAAAGGAGATACTATAAATAGTCTTATTTATAAAAAAATTATATACCTTAAACTACCAACACTGCTTCCCTTACTCATATAACTCACTATATAAATCGTTATATGTAGAAAAATTACGCCTCCTGATAAAATAAAACGCTACTTAAGCCGTTTTTCAAAAACTTAATAAAAAAGGATTAATATGTTTTTGTTGGTGTAATATGCAACCAAGCCAACTTAAATCGAGTCTTAAATCAAGTTTTATTAACACGCTTTTTCCTTTATACCTGTTGTGATTTTTGTAATTTGATATGAAAAACCAATCCTCGTTTACGTTTGTGCTTAGCAACAGGTTAGTATACTGTTGGGCGAAAGCCTTAATAAAAGCTGCTTTAGACACTCCCTTGAAACTAAATTTTCAAAATTATTTTTCCAATCTAGCAAACCAATCCAGATTTTGGAAAAAGCATTTCTTTATATATTGACAATCAACCTATTAATAACTGGCACTAATTTTACACAAGAAAATATCTAAAACCAATAAGAATGAAACCTAAATTACTACTCATTTTCCTGTTAACAGGGCTTACATTAGTTACAAAAGCTCAAATTTCCGGAACAGTTTACCGGGATTATAACGGTAACGGTGTAAGGGGAACAGTTGTTCCAAATCTGGAACCAGGTGTTACCGGTATTATTGTAAATGCTTATAACGCAGCTGATGCAATTGTGGCTTCGTACACAACAACTGCTACCGGAACTTACTCAATACCTATAACGGGTGCGTATAATGGCACATTGGGTTCCAATACTGGTTCTATAGGAGCAGGCGTTGCTGTACGGTTAGAATTCATAATTCCTGCTTCAGGCGGTTGTGCTAGTTCTAATGTCGATTTTAGTAGTTTTCGTGGAACAGGAAATGAAACCTCAGTACAGTTTGTAACCGGAGGAGCCACTAATGTGAATTATGGCATTAATAACCCTGCTGATTATGCTAGTTCAACAAACCCAAATGTATTTTTACCGAGGTATACAATGGGCGACCCCTTACTTGCAGGTGCTTCACAATCTGCTAATTGGTTTATTGGTTTTCCTTATAACAATTCTGGTACAACTGCACCGGCTCAAACACTAAATGGGGCCACTATTGGCAGCGTGTGGGGTGTTGCCTATAGCAAACAAGCACAAAAAATATTTACATCTGCTTTTGTAAAACGTCATGTTGGATTAGGAACCCTGGGCAGCGGAGGTATTTATATACTAACGCCAACAACTACTTCGTTTACAGCAACTGGCTTTTACGATATGGATGCTAATGGTCATAGAACCAGAGCCGCAGGTACACCTACTTATGGTAATGGCAATTCTTTTACTATTAATGGCACTGGTAACCAACTTACATTTAATGGTACCACCGATGCTTTAACCGGTCAACCTATTGGCCTTGGTGTAATAGGAACCAACACTCAAAGAGGAATGACTGCCTCAAGCACAGCCACAAGTGTAGATGCAGCAGCATTTAACCAAACAGGTAAAGTTGGTTTAGGAGATATTGAAATAAGTGATGATGGAAGATATTTATTTGTAATGAACTTGTATAGCCGCTTACTTTTTAGATTAGAATTAAATAACGCCTACAATCCCACTAGCGTAACTGCAGTTACAAGTTATACACTTCCTGCAGTAACAGTCACTAATGGTGCTTTAAGGCCATTTGGTTTAAAGTATCATAGAGGCAAAGTTTATGTAGGTGCTGTAGCATCTGGCGAAAATGGAGGCACTAATACAATTGGAGCAACTACAGATATGTTTGCTTATGTATTTGAACTAACAAATGCTAATGCTACAACTCCAAGCTTTAATAGTACTCCAGTACTTACATTACCATTAAACCATGCCAAAGGACGTTCATGGTTTGATGTAACGACTTCTAATAGATGGTATCCTTGGTCAAGTACTACTACCAACCCAATTGTACATCCTACGGTTCCTAGCGCAAATAAAACTTATCCTACTCCCATCTTATCAAATATTGAATTTTCTGATAATGGAGCAATGGTACTTGATTTTACAGACCGTTCAGGCCATCAATATGGCAGTTTTAATCTTCAAGACTTTACTGGAGCTACCTTGATAAGTTATTTTGCAGGTGGAGAAATATTGGCTGCCGGCAATAATTGTGGTACTGGTACTTATACATTGGAAAGTAACGGTGCTTATACTAGCCAAGGGACAGTATTTAGTTCTACCGGCGTTGCAAATGGAACGGGACCTGCAACTATCAATGGCACACTAAATGGATATACAGGTACTGCGGGTGAGTTTTTTGAATTTGAAGATGTAAACGGAGTAGGCAGTAATAATACAGGGCATGAAGAAACAATGCAAGGCTCAGCTGCTGTTTTAAGAGGCGATGATAAAGTTTTAGTTACAGCAATGGATCCAATAGCAGTTAATACCGGTGGTACTTGCAAGTTTTCAACAACCAATGCAACAAGTAGTAGCCGTTATCAAGTCTATTTAAGTAATGGCGGTGCAGTTGATGGCTCTTTTCGTAAAGGGAATGGGTTAGGTGATTTAGAAATACTTAGTACAGAAGCTCCGCTTGAAATAGGTAACCGTATTTGGAACGATGCTAATGGAAACGGTATTCAAGATGCTGGCGAAGCAGCATTAGCTAACATTTCGCTTGAATTATTTTTGGATGCTGATAACAACGGCATACCCGATGGCGCAGCAATTGGCGCTGTTACTACAAGCGCATCAGGCACTTATTACTTTACAAGTGCCCCAGGTACTGATGTAACTGGTGTAGATTATAATGTGGCAATACTGCCAATTCAAAATTATATTATTAGAGTGGCTGCTACAGACTGGAACAGCACAACCGGGGCTGGAACGGGTGACCTTGCAGGCTACCAACTAACAAAAACAGATAAAGCTGGTAATGGAACTGCTGATTTAAGTGATAATGATGCTTCTCTTTCAAGCGGGGCAAGCATTATACCACAAATAAGTTTTACAACTGGTAACTATGGTCAAAACAACCATAACCTTGACTTTGGTTTTAAATTACTGGCAAGCCTTGGTGATAAAGTATGGCTTGACAACAGTAAAGACGGTGTTCAACAGGCTGCAGAGCCAGGCGTGTCAGGCATTACTGTTACATTAAAAACCAGTGGTGGCGCAGTAGTAGCTTCAACAGTTACAGACACATATGGTAATTACCTTTTTGATAATTTAACAGCAGGTAATTACACAGTTACATTTACTCTTCCTGCCAATTATATTTTTACCACACAAACTAACACTACAGACGATAACAATACAACTGGTGCATCAACAACAGGTAGCGATGTAAATATTACTACCGGCCAGTCGTACACTGTAACTTTAAGTGCCGGCGAAAACAACAGAAATATTGATGCCGGGCTGGTGTTTAATACTCCAGCCATACCAAACAGCATTGGTAACAGAGTTTGGTTAGATACCGACAGTGATGGAAATCAGGATGCAGGCGAACCTGGTGTGGCAGGCGTAACCGTTACATTGTATGATGGTACAGGTGTGAACATTGTTGCCACTACCATAACAGATGCAAATGGCAATTACAATTTTAATAATTTACCTGCAAACACAGGTTATATTCTAGGCTTCACCCCTCCTGCCGGAATGCTATTTACAACAGGCACCGGCACCACATTAGGTAACGACACCGACAGCGATGTGGAAGCAAGCACTTTTAGCCCCAATTTTGGCAGAACTGCTTTTATACTTTCTGGTGCTCCCGGCACTGTTATTACGCAAGTAGACGCTGGTTTAATATCTCAGTCTAATAACACCGCAAGTTTGGGCGACAAAGTATGGAACGACATAAACAATAACGGTACACAAGATGCAGGCGAGCCCGGCATTGCAGGTGTTACTGTAAATTTATACGAAGATGTAAATGGTGATGGAGTACTAACAAGTGGAGAATTAACAGCAGTACGCTCTACCGTTACTGATGCACTTGGTTATTATATATTTAATAACCTTGTTGTAACACTTGCTCCTTTTAATAATCACTGGCAGGTGGAGTTTGTACAGCCATCAGGCTATAACAATACCGCCGTTGCTGATAATAACTCTGGCAATGATGCTACAGATAGTGATATAATTAATAATGCTACAGACCGAACGGGTTTTATCCGCCTTAAACAAAATGATCGCAATATAAAAGTAGATGCAGGTTTTGTACAAGCTGCTCCAGCAGGTGCATTAAAATTGGGAGACCTGGTATGGCGTGATGATAATGGGGATGGTCAGCAGTTTGCTACCGAACCTGGGGTGCCAGGCGTTACAGTAAAGTTGTATCAAAATGGTACAGATGGGCTGCCGGGAACTGCTGATGATGTTTTAATAAACACCACCACTACAGATATAAACGGAAATTATTTATTTGTAAACCTGGCAGCAAGCAGCAGCGCTGCCACCAATTACAATGTTGAGTTTACAAACCTGCCAGCAGGCTTTAGCATTACCCAAATGGATGCAGGTGCGGATGCAACTGATAATGATGCTAACAGTTTAGGAAGAACAGGAAGCATTAACTTACTTGCAAACAACTTTACTATTGATGCAGGCATTAGCCAAGGCAAACCTGCCGGCTTAGCCAGCCTTGGAGATAAAGTTTGGTTTGATTTAGACAACAATGGCATACAAGACGCAGGAGAATTAGGTGCAGCTAATGTTACCGTTAATCTTTACCTTGATGCAAACGGCGATGGCCTTATAACAGGTGGCGAGCAAACAGCAATTACAACCACTGCAACTAATGCACTGGGCGAATACATGTTTGGTGGATTAAATGCGGGCAGTTACCAAGTAGGATTTACGCTGCCAGCTGCATTATCAACTTATACTTTAAGTACAAAAGACGCCGGCAGCAGCGATGCGCTTGACAGTGATGGTAATCCAAAAAACATCAGTGTATCGGGTAATACCGCAGGGGCGCAAATAAGTTATACCAATCTTATTCCGCTTGCGCTGGGCGAAGATAAACTTACGGTTGATCTCGGTATTGTACCTCCTGCTGCTACAAACACACTAGGTGGTACTGCTTGGTTTGATACTGATGCCAACGGTACACAAACAGCTAACCCCGGCCGAGTACCAGGAGTAGTTGTAAAACTATATAACAGTGGCGGTACAGTAATTGCAACTACCACAACCGACGAAAATGGAGATTACCTATTTGTTGGCCTTGCTGATGGCAGCTATAGTGTAGGATTTGATGGTTTCCCAACCAGCTTTAGTCTTACTTCAAAATCTGCCTCAAATGATGCCACTGGCAGTGATGCAGATTTAACCAATGGTAATACAACCACTGTAGCATTAAATGCCGGTAACAGAAACGACCGTTCTTTAGATGCAGGCTTAATAAGCACAAGGGCTGCTCTTGGAAACAAAGTATGGGAAGACCTTAACGGGGACGGCATACAAGATGCTGGTGAACCAGGTATAGCTGGAGTAACAGTTACGCTATGGGATGATTTAACCAATCAGGTAGCAAGTATGATAACTGATGAAAACGGATATTATTACTTCCCTAACCTGAGGGACGGCAACTGGCAAGTGGGTATCAGTACTACACCAGAAGGCTTATCGGTTACGCAAAAAGATATCACTTCAGGGCCCGATGGAAATGGAACGAATACATGGACAGGAGGAGGTGATAGTGATATAAACCCAACAGGGATTTTTGCAAACAAGACCGATGTATTTACTTTAGTTACCAGTGAGGTAAACCTTACAGTAGACGCAGGTTTGAGAAGAACACCTGTTGCAACGGTAGGTAACAGAGTATGGGATGATTTAGATGGCGATGGCCTACAGGATGCTGGCGAACCCGGTATTGCAGGAGTAGTTGCTGTATTATACAACAGTAGCAACCAGCCAATAGGCAGTGCAGTTACTGATGGAAATGGTAACTGGCTAATTACAAATGTACCTTTTGGTACAGGTTACTATGTAATATTTACAAATAAACCTGCCGGCGATTTCACCATTCAGGACAATGGCGGTGCAGGAACAGGTGGCGGTACAGATACGGATGTTGATAGTGACGCCAATGCAGCAGGTCAAACTGGCACTTTTGATGTAACAGCTAATAGCTATAATATTAAAATTGATGCCGGTATTACAATGACACTAGTACTTCCTGTAAGGTTGTTATCCTTTACAGCTATTCCAGAGAATGGTATTGTAAAACTTCAATGGAAAGTTGCCGATCAAATAAATATTGATGCATATACAGTTGAATTCAGTACAGATGGAAGAAACTTCAGCAGCGTATCAACAACGCAGGCCAATACACTTACCAGCAATTATCAAGCAATACATAACAGCCCTGTAAAAGGCATTAACTATTACAGGCTCAAAATTGCAGAACAAGGTGGCAGGTTTGTATATTCAGATATCCGTAAGGTAAACTTTAACACCAACACTGATATTTTAGTTTACCCTGCTCCCGCTACAACTGTTGTTAATATAACACTACCGGTTAACAGTATAACAAAACCGCTTACCGTAAATATTAGTAGTGTTGATGGAAAAGTTTTAATGAGTAAATATTTTGCTGCAGCTAATCAAACAGAAATAATAGATGTAAGCAGGCTTGCTTCCGGCACTTATTACATGCATATTAATACAGGCAATACAATTACTGTAAAAACTGTACAGGTTATTAAATAGCGCTTAATGTAATTACTATAAAAAGGGGCCGCACTAAATAGATGCGGCCCCTTTTTTATACGAAGCTTTCTGTAATTTTTTTTACCGATGTGCTGGTTCTAAAAAAAGAAACCAGCTTTTCAATTACTCCCTCCACCAATGCATCCGGGCAGCTGGCACCACTGGTAATTAATATTTTAACTACTTGTTTTTGAGGTATAAAATCTGCGGTGGTCACTTCTTCTTTAGCATGAAAATTAAAATGCTGTATTAATTTTTCTGAAAGAATTTTGTCTTCACTATTTATGAAATAGGTGGGTAATTTTTCTTCGCATAACTCTACTAAATGTGAGGTATTGCTGCTGTTATAGCCTCCCACTACTACTGCAAAATCTGCAGCAGTTTGTAAAAGACCATATACAGCGCCCTGGTTATCATTTGTGGCATAACATAAAGTATCTCTTGTATCAGCAAAACGTTCACCAATCGTATTTTCTGTAAGGCTGTAATGCTGCATAATAACCTCTTTTAAAAAGTCTGCAATGGCCTGTGTATCGCTTGCCAGCATGGTGGTTTGGTTTACCACACCAATACGCTGTAAGTCTTTCAGCATATCAAACCCTTCAGAATATCTTCCGGCAAATTCGCTGTAAAAATCTGCTGCTGCTTTTTCCCCGGTAATGTATTTACTTAAAGCTACAGCCTCCTGCATATCATTTACCACAACCGTAGGTGTATGATATGCAGCATGGCTGAATGTTGCCCTGGTTTCTTCATGCGTTGGCTTACCATGCACTACAATACTGTAATTTTTTTGTGCAATCTGCTCACTACGGTTCCACACTTTTTCTACAAAGGGGCAGGTGGTGTTATATTTTTCTATGGCAATGCCAATGGCTTTTAGTTTTGCCTCCAGTGCCAGTGTGGTGCCAAAGGCAGGAATAATCACTACATCATCTTTTGTAAGTGTTTCAAAAGGCACTAATTGTTTACCATAAGTATCCTGTAAAAATTGTACGCCCCGCTGCAGCAAATCGGCATTTACCTGTGGGTTATGTATCATTTCGCTTAGTAAAAAAATACGTTTGCCAGCATTTTCTTCAATGGTTCTAAATGCAATATCAATGGCATTTTCCACACCGTAACAAAACCCAAAATGGCGGGCAACATACAACTGCACCGCCCCAAAATCCAGCAGTGTTGGGGTAAAATCTTTTTTCATTTTATCCTGCTGGCGGCGTGTTGCTTTTATGGCCGAAATTAAGGGGCTGCGGTAAATAATTGGAACATTAAACTGCTTCATATATGTATTAACAATTACAAAGGTACAATGTTGACCGTGTAAAAAAGGGTGCGTTTAAAATTGTGGCTTCATTTATTAGAGGTGACACCTCTTTGAAAGAAATTTCTAATTTAAAAGTTTATTATGAGAGGTGTCACCTCTTGCGACAATTTTAAATGCGCCCGTGATAAACCTGTTACCTTTTTTTGGGCAATACTGTGTATTTTTGGTAAAACGATTTGTATAATGCTGAGATTATTAATTGTATTCCTCAGTGTATTTGCGGTTGCCTGCAATCAAAACACACTAGAACCAAAACTAAACAACACTGCAACAATGCCTGATACAATATTTAAGAAAGCTAACTGGATACATAATGCTAATGTATATGAAGTTAACCTGCGCCAGTACACTGCCGAAGGCACCATTAATGCCTTTTTGAAAGAACTGCCAAGGCTTAAAGAAATGGGCGTGCAAACACTTTGGTTTATGCCAATAACTCCTATAGCGCAAAAAAATAAGAAAGGCAGTATGGGCAGTTACTATGCCTGCAGTGATTATACGGCTGTTGGCGATGAGTTTGGCACCCTGCAGGATTTTAAAAATCTTGTAGCGCAGGCGCATGATATGGGCTTTAAAGTAATAATTGACTGGGTGGCCAACCATACCGGATGGGATCATGTGTGGACAAAAACACACCCGGAGTATTATGAAAAAGACAGCAGCACCAACGATTTTAAAATTGCCAGTGGCATGGATGATATTATTGAGCTAGATTTTAAAAACCCGGCTTTACGCAAAGCCATGATTGATGCAATGCGTTTTTGGATAAACGAATGTGATATTGACGGTTTTCGCTGCGACCTTGCATTTTGGGTGGAGCTTGATTTTTGGCTGGAGGCAAGAGCTGACCTTGAAAAAACAAAAACACTGTTTTGGCTAGCAGAAAGCGACCCCATTGAACACCCTGATTATTTCAAAGCCTTTGATGCCTGCTATACCTGGAGCTGGATGCATAAAACAGAAGACTTTTATAAAAAACAACTGCCCTTAAATACGCTTGACAGTATTTTAAAAAAATACAACAGCATTTGCGGTAACGATGGTATTGCCTTATGGTTTACCACCAATCATGATGAAAACAGCTGGAATGGTACTGAATATGACAAATACGGAGATATGGCAAAAGCACTGGCCGTATTTAGCTTTACATGGAACGGCATGCCCTTAATTTACAGCGGGCAGGAGCTTCCCAATAAAAAGCACTTAAAGTTTTTTGATAAAGACGTTATTGAATGGAACGGGCAAAACCAATTACATGATTTTTATAAAACACTACTGCATTTAAAAACTAACAATACGGCTTTACGTGCCGGCGATAGTGCCGTGGCAAGTTATTTACTGGCAACTGATGCGCCTGAAAACATATTGGCTTACCTGCGTAAAAACGGCAATGCGGAGGTGTTAACAATATTAAATTTAAGCAATAAGAAACTGCGCTTTGAAATAAAAGATGCCGCCCTAACCGGCCAGTATGTAAACGTATTTGGTAAGGCAGCTAACGACTTTACCACAGAGAAATTTTTTGAAATGCAGCCCTGGGAATATCTTGTTTACGAAAAAAAATAACTGTTACATCATTTACTGTAAGAGGTGACACCTCTCATAAGAAATTTTAAGTTAGCAATTACTCTCTTAGAGGTGTCACCTCTAAAATAACCGCTTAATAATCCGCAGCTTTTGTGTGCGTTGCCCCGTAATGCGGTTGATGATTCCGCCATTGTCAATATCATCAACCTGTACTTTTCCGCTGGCATGAATAATTTCATTACTGTTCAACAATATGCCCACATGTATTATTTTCCCTGCATCATTATCAAAAAAAGCAAGGTCGCCATATTGGGCCTGCTGTAAAAAATCTACAGTAACTCCCTGCGTTGCCTGCATACTGGCATCCCGTAATAAAGCAATACCAAAAAATTTGTACACCATTTGTGTAAATCCGCTGCAGTCAATTCCAAATACAGAGCGGCCGCCCCACAAATAGGGTGTATTTAAAAAAGTAAATGCAATTTGTTGTATGGACTTTGATTCAGCACTCAAAATTGTAAAAGTATTGCAAGCTGCACTGTAAATATCAGCACCAACAACAATTTTTTCTTCCTTATTAATTGAAAGCGTACTGCCAAAAGGCACATACATTGCTGCATCATTGCAATGCAGTAAACTGGCCCAGTCGGCAGCTAATGATGCAACTGCATTTGTTGAAACGGCTGCCTCCTGCCCTGCTAACTGCTGCAGCTGGCACCAGCCTTCGTAACCATCATAAGCAACAACAATTTTTGCAAAGCCATCTTTAGTTGTTTCTGTAACCCTGCAATATTCTCCAAATAAAAGCTGGCTCACCATTTCGGCGGTATGGTCTGCAAACTTTCTAAGTGGTGCCACCGGCACTATACAAACGGCGTATGTCATAAATAATTTTAGCTGCTTCTAAATTATGGAAATTGCGTTATGTTTACATCACAGTAAAAGAAAATTGACCACTGTATTTTGCAATCAGACAAATACAACCATATAAGCGATACCGAATTACTGCAGCGTTTTAACCACGACCATAATAATGAGTGGCTGGGTATTTTATTGCAGCGCTACACCCTGCTGTTGCTTGGTGTGTGTATGAAGTATTTAAAAAATGAAGAGGAAGCAAAAGACAGTGTGCAGCAGGTTTTTTTAAAAGCCATAACCGAACTGCATAAATACAAAGTGGATTATTTTAAAAGCTGGATTTATATGGTGGCAAAAAACCACTGCCTGATGCAGCTGAGAGATAAAGGAAAGCATGCTGCGGAAATTAACGAAAGGGTAATGGCGGCAGCTGATGACACAGAAGATAAAAAAAGCCATATTGAAAAAGATAATACACTTACAAACATGGCTGCGGCACTGCAGCAATTGAATAAAGAACAGCAGCTATGCATAACTTTGTTTTATCTTGAGAAAAAAAGCTACCAGGAAATTGCTGACCAAACACAGTTTAGCATGATGCAAGTAAAAAGCCATATACAAAACGGTAAACGTAATTTAAAACTGTTAATAGAAAAAAAACAGGGCAGTTAAAACAGCACCAAAAAATGTCTGAAAATTTAAAAGACATATTGAACAACAGTAATAAAGACATCGATAATCAAAAGCTGATGGATTACCTCAGCAAAAAATTATCGGACCAGGAAAACCATGAGCTGGAAAAACTGATGGCCGACGATGACTTTATGAACGATGCCATGGAAGGGCTGGAACAAATGGGTGACACTAAAAAAGTAGGTGTTTCGGTAGATGAACTTAACCGGGAACTACAAAAACAAATTGCCAAAAAGAAAAACCGCCGTAACAAAAGAAAACTACAAGAACAACCCTGGGCT
>JAGVCC010000407.1 GCA_020059395.1 Chitinophagales bacterium
ATAAAAGCAGCAGAAGAAACACTGCAAAGCATACCAAAAGATTATCTGCAGATACCTGCACCTATGGGCAGCTATGTACAGTATATTAATATGACGCCGGTGCTGGTGTATGTGCGTTTTGGCAAATGGAATGAATTATTAAACATGCAGCAGCCCGAAGCAGGACAAGTGTACGCCAATGTAATGTATCATTTTGGTAAAGGAATGGCACTTGCAGCCACACAAATAACTGATGGGGCAAAGGCAGAACTGCTGGCAATACGGCAGCTGATGAAAGACAGTTCACTGACAGTACCCTTTACCCCTTTTTCTACCGCACTGGAAGGTGCTGTGGTGGCAGAAAGTTTACTGGCAGGCACCATTGCACTTAAAGAAAAAAAAATGAATGAAGCCGTTACAGCTTTTGATAAAGCGGTAAATACAGAAAGCAATATGACTTATAACGAGCCACGTGACTGGATGCTGAACCCAAAACATTATTTGGGTAATGCTTTACTAAAAGGTGGTGATGCAGCTAAAGCCGCCAAAGTATTTATGAATGACTTGCAGTATAACAACGAAAACGGCTGGGCATTGTATGGTTTATACATGGCGCAGCGGCAGCAAAAAAATCCGGCTGCCACGGCAACCTTTGCCCGTTATTTAAAAGCATTTAATAAAGCGGCTGTTAAATTAACTGATCCGGTATTTTAGTAAAATAAAAAAGGAGCAGAAAATCTGCTCCTTTTTTATTAAAATTTTCCCAGCAGGCAATTTTACTTTTTAGGCATCAACACCGCATCAATTACATGAATAACACCATTACTACCACTCAAATCTGCAGCAGTTACATTGGCGCCATTAATCATTACTTTACCGTCTTTAATACTTACGGTTAATTCTTCTCCCTGTAAAGTTTTCACTTTTTGTCCGTCTTTTAAATCTGCTGCTTTAACATTACCAGCTACCACATGGTATGTCAAAATTTTTGTAAGGTCAGCTTTTTTCTCAGCTTTTAACAAGCCATCCACTGTACCGGCAGGCAATGCTGCAAAAGCTGCATTGGTTGGTGCAAAAATGGTAAAAGGCCCTGCTCCTTTTAAAGTTTCCACAAGCCCTGCTGCTTTAACGGCTGCAACTAATGTACTGTGGTCGGCAGATCCCATTGCAATATCAACCACATCTTTAGGAGTTTCTGCAGGTGGCGTTGTTGTTTCAGGTTTAACTTCCGCAGCTGCCGGCGGTGTTGTTTCTTCAGTTTTAGTTTCTCCGCTGTTGCATGCCGTAAATAATGTGGCGGCTAAAGCTGTTGTTGTAAATAATACAATAAATCTTTTTTTCATGATGAGTTTTTTTTTGACCTAACAGCCACTAAGCCGAAAAGTTATTTTTATTTGATGAGTGGTATTTATTTATTTCTGTGAAAACATTTTTTCTGTTTTTATCATTTTTGTTAAACTTATTGAAGAAAGTATTTGCAGATGCTGTCTTAAGTTGCAGATTTGCTTGTGCCGTTGTTGTATTAGTTGGTTACTTCGCAGTGTGGTGTACAGGATTGGTATTTCAACATAGCGTTAAGGATGTTAAATGACTAACATGGTGCTTTCTGTACTTTTTTGGTAGCCAATTTTTAGCAGGAGAAGTTACTCATTCAAATAAAAATGATTGTTGCGTAACCCAATCCTTCAGGAGATGCATTAATTTTACAGCAATCAGATTTTAAGCAAAGTATACAGTAACCAAAACCGCTCAAACTTCTACAAATGAAAAAATATGTTACCGCTGGTCTTTTAAGCATTTTACTGGTATCATTTGTGTACCGGGTAATTGACCTGGAGTTAAAAAATTTATTTAATGGTAAAGTGGAAATACTATTGCCTAAAAGCTTTGAGATTATGAAAGAGGAACTGCTGAAAGTTAAGTACCCCGGCGAACGTCGCCCCACATTGGTGTACACCAATGAAAGCGCTACAGTAAACATTGCATTTAACCATATTGCCAGCAAGGCTACACAACAAGCTTTAGAGCAGTACAGAAACGTTTTAGCTGCAACTTTTAAGAACAATTATCCGGATGCAGCATGGGAAGCCAATGAAATAAGAACAATCAACAACCGGAAAGTGGGTGTAATAATTGTTACCACAGAGGCCGTTGACACTAAAATATTCAACCAGCTTTTTTTTACAGATGTTGATGGCCGCCTGCTGATAGGTACATTTAATTGTACCGTTAAAGAAAAAGCGGAGTGGAAAGCAACAGCGGAAAGAATTTTGAATTCATTGGTAGTAAAACAGTAGGATTTTTTTAGCTGTGGTCTTTTTTCAACCAATGGAGTGCAAAGCAGCATTACCATCTAATAAAGAGACTGTTACTAAAAAATATACGAACGAAAATTTTCTACCTGCCACAATAAGTTACAAAACACTTACACCTGCAGCACCCCCATTTTAAATTCTTCAATAACAGGATTATGGTTGGCGGCTGCGATGCCTTCTGCAATTAAACGCCTTGTGTATGCAGGATCAATAACAGCATCTACCCAAAGGCGGGCAGCAGCATATTGTGGCGTGGTTTGGCTGTTGTACCGGTCAATAATTTCGTTCAGCATTTTTTGTTCCTCTTCCGGCGTAATGGTTTTGCCTTTTGCTTTTAAAGAGGCCACTTCAATTTGCATTAAAGTTTTGGCAGCCTGCTCGCCGCCCATAACAGCAATTTTTGCAGTAGGCCAGGCGTAAATAAAACGGGGGTCGTATGCTTTGCCGCACATGGCATAGTTACCAGCGCCATAACTGTTGCCGGTAATAATGGTAATTTTTGGCACTACACTGTTGGCAACAGCGTTTACCAGTTTGGCACCATCTTTTATAATGCCGCTGTGTTCGCTGCGGCTGCCTACCATAAAGCCGGTAACATCTTGCAAAAACACAAGGGGTATTTTTTTCTGGTTGCAGTTCATTATAAAACGGGCAGCTTTGTCTGCACTGTCATTATAAATTACACCGCCCAATTGCATTTCGCCTTTTTTATTTTTTATAATTAAGCGCTGGTTGGCAACAATGCCCACGGCCCAGCCTTCTATACGGGCATAACCGCACACAATTGTTTTGCCGTATTCCTTTTTAAATTCATCAAAGCTGCCTGCATCGGTAATGCAGTTAATAATATCATTTACATCGTAAGGCTTTGTGTTGCCTTCGCTCATAATACCAAACACATCTGCAGCAGGCCTTGAAGGTGCAACAGCTGCAATTTTATCAAAGCCTGCAGTTTGTGGCTGCGCCAGCTTGCTCATAATTTTTTTTACATGATCCAGACATTCCTGCTCGGTTTTAAATTTATAATCGGCAATGCCGCTGAGTGCGTTGTGTGTTTCTGCACCGCCTAAAGTTTCTGCATCAATGTCTTCCCCAATGGCGGCTTTAACCAAATAAGGGCCTGCTAAAAAAATACTGCCATTGCCTTCCACCATTAATGTTTCATCGCTCATTATGGGTAAGTAAGCGCCACCAGCCACACAGGCACCCATTACGGCGGCAATTTGTGTAATGCCCATCGCACTCATTTTTGCGTTGTTTCTAAACACTCTTCCAAAATGTTCTTTATCAGGAAAAATTTCATCCTGCATGGGGAGAAACACTCCTGCACTGTCTACCAAATAAATAATGGGCAGTTTGTTTTCCATGGCAATTTCCTGCATGCGCAAATTCTTTTTGCCGGTTATGGGAAACCAGGCACCGGCTTTTACAGTTTGATCGTTGGCCA
>JAGVCC010000323.1 GCA_020059395.1 Chitinophagales bacterium
AGCAGCCAGCAATTTGAAAAAAGCGAAAGGATAAGAGAACGTGTAATAAAAGCAAGGGAAATACAGGAAGAGCGCTACAAAGAAAGCCCTGGCGTTTATGCCAATGCACAAATGAGCAGCAAGCAATTGAAAGAAATTTGCGTAATAACCACTGTAGGGCAAAACCTGTTAAAAGCGGCCATGGAAAAATTAAATTTAAGTGCCAGGGCTTACGACCGTATTTTAAAAGTGAGCCGGACTATTGCAGACCTTTCCGGCAGCGCCGATATTAAACCAGAACATTTGGCAGAAGCCATACAGTACAGAAGCCTTGATAGAGAAGGATGGGGAGGGTGAGAGTGAGAAGAGGGAAAGAGGAAGAGGGGAGAAGGAAATAAATTTTCTATGTGTTTTTCTATGTGCCTATGTTTCTATGTGGTTCAAAATTGCAGCCGCATAAATTATTTATAAGTAATAATAAATTTACCTCAATGGGAGAAGTTGAACTAAATAACAACAACCTCATCATACACGCAGTAATATTTATTTACGGCGATGCTGCTAATGATGATACAGCAAAATTTATTGCAGCAGATATTGCACATTTCTGGAACGATGTAAAAGGAACAGCAATCATCCGTAATAAAAAGTATAATGTACTATTTAGCATGGAAGGCATTTGGGCAAAACAACTGCAGCCCGAAATGATTTATGAAAATACTAATCCCCGCAATAATTATTACCGCATAGAAGAATATGCCACCGGCAATATTTCTTTTGTGGATGGGCTCAACAGCAATACCGGTTATTTTAAACTGGATAATTTATTGCATAACTCCACCACTGCAGCGCATGAGTTTGGCCACAGCCTTGGTTTAGACCATCCACATAATTTAGATATACGGGGCAAAGGAGTGCCGGGCATTATGTACCCACGTGGCACTATTACCGATCCTGAATTTCAATACGACCCTAATGCCGAACCATTGGCCCCCGGCGGCACCATGAGCCCCTTTAAACGCAGGGTAGTGCAGCATGATATTGATAACCTGCAACTGCATACATTAAAGTTTAATAGTAATGGCATTGCCGTTCTTGGTGGTTTTAGTTCCATCTGGCATCAAAAACATTTGCCGTAAAAAAAAGCTGCTATCTTCGTCGTTAAAAAATACCTGATGGCGGTTTTATCAATACAAAATTTAAGTAAAAATTACGGCAGCATTAAAGCACTGCAAGGTGTAAGTTTTGATGTGCCGCCGCAAACAGTGTTTGGCATTTTAGGTCCCAATGGCAGTGGCAAAACTACTCTGCTAGGTATTGTAATGGAAGTGCTGAATGCAACAGGGGGTACTTACACATGGCTGGGTCACCAAAGTGCTGCAGATGGAAGAAAAAAAATTGGCACCCTGCTGGAAACCCCCAACTTTTATCATTACCTGAGTGCAGAACAAAACCTGCGCATTGCTGCAAGAATTAAGGGCCGTGGTCTTGATGATATTGACCGTGTGCTGCATGTAGTAAACCTGCACCAACGCCGCACCTCAAAATTCAGCACCTTTTCACTGGGTATGAAGCAAAGGCTGGCCATTGCATCTGCCTTACTGGGCGACCCGGATATTTTAGTATTTGATGAACCCACTAACGGACTTGACCCTGCAGGTATTGCTGAAATACGTGAGCTGATAAAAGAACTGAACCAACGGGGCAAAACCATTATTATGGCCAGCCATATTTTAGATGAAGTTGAAAAGGTTTGTACGCATGTGGCCATTATACAAAAAGGTGTTTTAAAAACAACGGGCTCTGTAAAAGAAGTAATGCATGTGGGCGGAGAAGTGGCAACTGTATTAATAGAAATTGCTGCCGATGATAATGCTGCATTGCTTACTGCGGTACAGCCAATGGATGGTGTTATAAATGTTGCAATGGCTGATGGAGCAGTGGAACTTACCTGCGCAGATACTGTTACAGCAGCACAGTTAAACCGCTATTGCTTTGATAAGGGCATTGTGCTTAACAAACTAAATGTAAAACGCAAATCGCTGGAAGCAAGATTTTTGGAAATTACCGGCACTAAAAGTGAAAAATAATTAATAGTTATGATTGAGTTATTAAAAATTGAATGGCTGAAGCTGAAGAATTATACCGCATTTAAAGTGCTGGCTATATTTTTTGCGCTGGGAGTTGTTGGTGTAAACTATGTAATCTTCCTTATAAACAGAGAGGTGGTGCAGCAGGTGCCAATTCCTGGCGTGTCAACCCTGGCACCATATGGTTTTGATATGACATGGCACACCACAAGCTATGCCACAGGATGTATCTTATTGCTGCCTGCTATGCTGCTGGCAATTTTAATTACCAACGAATATGGTTATAAAACACACCGCCAAAATATTATTGATGGCTTAACCCGTCAGCAGTTTATTGGCACTAAGCTAATGCTGGCTTTAATTTTTGCTGCGGTGGCCACTATACTGGTTTTTATTACAGCACTGGTATTTGGCTTGTTTTCGGACACTTCGTTTTCGTTTAATCGTATTGAAAATGTCGGGTACTTTTTTTTAAAGGCACTTACTTATAATTTATTTGCGGTGTTGGTTTCTGTATTGGTAAAACGTACAGGGTTTGCAATAGGAGTGTTGTTCATTTATATGGGTGGAGAAAATTTTGCAAGCCAGGCTCTTTGGGCATTCAGTATTTATTTAAAGCAAGATAAAAATATTGAAGTAACTAATTTAGGCGATTACCTGCCACTAAACGCAGCAGATGGTTTGCTGGAGTTTCCAGAAAATACCATTAAAACAGTGAGCAAAAGCATACAGCCACAAGATTTATACTGGCTGGTATTTGCCCTGGCAATCGGGTATATTGCTTTATTTTTTTGGTGGAGCAAAAGAAAGTTTACAAAAGCCGATCTTTAGTTTTTTACTAAAT
>JAGVCC010000047.1 GCA_020059395.1 Chitinophagales bacterium
CCTGCCACCGCATCTAAAACCAAAGATTTACTGATTCCGTTTGAAGCGCCCCCATTAAAAGGTGATGATTACATAAGTATTTATGCAGTAAACACAGACAGTACTTTTAACATTAGCCATAATTATGCAGATGGCAATGCGGTAAAAATTCCGGTGGAGTATTTAAAAAAACAAAAAGGAAATGAGCTTACGCTGGAAGCAAGCATAACACGTAAACCAAATTTGCAACAGGCCACACCCGAAGGTGGACATTTAATAATTGAACACCGCCTGAAGCCGGTAAAAAATTACACTTACTGAGTAAGCATTTTTTTAAACAGCAGCCTTTCGGCCAGCAGCCAAAAAATAAACAGCAGTATAAATATTGTTGCAGTTAACCAGCCATTGTTAAAACTGCTTAAAATATTTTTTACATCACCCACCATAAATAATGGCAAGCCTGCAAATGCTATAGAAGTGCCCACACTTAATGCAGTGGCAGTTGCGGGGTAGCGTACTAAACTGTTACTCATTAAAAGCAGCGTTACCGGCACACTGCTTTGCAGGCAGGCAATGCCAAATGCAAGGGCATAAATATTTTCTTTGCCAAATTGAAATAATAATAAAGACAGGGGCAAACTGATGTACACAAATTTTTTCCAGCCAATTTTATCGGCCACAAAACCACCAATTATTTTACCTGCAAAAGCACTGATACCGATAATAACAATACCATTGGGATATTGCTGCGCCACATGATTTATAACATCAAAAATAAAAGATCGGAAACACATAAAAAGTAAAATGCCTAACATCAGCCAGTCGTGTGCATCCAGTTCGCTTTGCTTTTTTTCATGTGATTTATAAGCAGGCAAAGGTTTACTTAAAATAAATAACGCAGTTAACAACACCAACCCAACAACAAACCATAAACCATAAACTGAAAACCTTCCTAACACTCCGCCCAATGTTAAACCCAGCACACCCGGTGCTGTAAACAATGCCAGCGGGCCTGTTTTGTTATTGTTAACCTGTAAGCAAACAGCACCGCCGGTTACATGTACAAAGGCAGATGCTATGCCGGATAAAATAATGGCAGTATATCCATCAATAAAATATACAAGCATGGCCGCCAGTAAACTTATAACGGAAATAAATGCAAAGGGCTTTAACTGCTTTTTATAATCAACCCAAAAACCAACCGGCAACTGCCCGCCAAAACCAATAATACTGTACACCACAATTAATAAAAAGCTTTGGTTGTAGTTATGCGTAAATGTGTAATGAGCCAGCATAAAGCATGCGGCAAAGTCGTTAAGGCCGTGTAGCAAACCCCAGAGAAGAGGTTGATAGTTGGCAGATGACAGTTGATAGTTTTTCTGCACTTTAAAAAATATTATTGATTAACAACCCTATTCCATAGCTGGCAGCATTTGCAATAAAGCCCAGCAATATTCCTTTTTTCCAACTGCAGTTCATCATTAATTTATAACCAATGCTTTCAGTTAATGCAACACCCAGTTCAAGCACATTCAAATTGGCAGCAGTATAAAACAACAGCACATGCAGCAGCGGCCATGTAAACAGGTTGAGTAAAAAACCGGCAATCAACGCCTGCTTTGTTTCTTTTTTAAAAAATAAAAAAACAATGGGCAGCTCAATGGCCAGTGTTAATAAAAAGTACAGCCAGTAAATCATTGCTCATTCCTCTTCTTACGCCATTTATTAAAAAAATAAATAAGCAAAATAAGTGCAATAACAGGTATTACTATAAAAATTAACCCTAAGCCCAGCATACCGCCGACTGTAGGGCCATCTAAAAAAATGGGTAAAATCATAATTGTTTATTTTTCTTTTTGCGCCACATAATAAAACCAACAATGGCAGCAATGGCCACCAAAGAAGCAATTACCAAAACAGTAACATCCCTGCTGTTGCGCTGCAGCCAGGTTTCTTCCACCACATCTAAAAAGTAAAATGGCATAGTATAAATTTTAATTGAAAGTAAGCTGTATAAATTAAAGCGGCAATACCCTTGCAGTGGGATTTAAGCAATAATGTTTTTTGTTAACCCTTTCCCAAAATTCCCGCCACTTATAAAAAACAAACTGCATTTAAAAATATCTGCCCTATTTTTACACGAAAATATTCGTAGAATAATAAAAACTGTTTATGACGAAAAAATTTACCCTCTTCGTTTCTTTACTGGTATTCGCATTTGTTGTAAAAGCGCAGGTAAAAGGCACTGTAGTAGACAGTGCTGCTAAAAAACCAATTGATAAAGCCGTAATTGGCCTGGTAGTAAAAGATAAACCCACAGACACTACTTATACATTTACCAATGAAAAAGGTGAATTTAGTTTTGATATTGTCCCGGCTTCCAGCTTTTCTGTAATAATAACCAACAGCGGTTATGCACCGGTGGCCAAATTTGTACCGCTAAAGCAGCCCGAAAAAACAATCAGCATCGGCACTGTTATATTGGCTGAAAGAGCAAAAATGCTGGATGAAGTAACGGTGGTAAGTGCCCCCATAATTATTAAAGAAGATACGGTGGAGTACCGGGCCGATGCATTTAAAACAAAAGAAGGTGCTGTGGTGGAAGACCTGTTGAAAAAATTACCGGGCATTCAGGTAGATAAAGACGGCAACGTAAATGCCCATGGCAAAAGCGTTACCCGTGTTAAGGTAAATGGTAAAGACTTTTTTGGTGGCGATGTAAAAACAGCAACCAAAGAACTGCCGGCGAACATTGTTGATAAAATTCAGGTGATAGATGATTATGGCGACCAGGCAACTGTTAGCGGTATTAAAGACGGCGAGCCGGATAAGATTATAAACATTGAACTGAAGAAAGATAAAAACAAAGGCTTTTTTGGCCGTGCCACAGTTGGCGGCGGAACGCAGGAACGTTATCAGGGTAGTTTTAACGGTAACTACTTTAATAACAATACACAAATTTCTATGTTTGCCAACAGCAATAATACCAATGCATCGCTGTTTAATTTTAGCGGCGGCGGTAACCGTGGCATGAGCAGTATGATACGCATGGGCACCAGTGCTATGGGTGATATGGGCGGCATGAGCGGTGCCAGCAGCATGATGCAAATGGGCGGTGCAAACTTTGGTGCAAACAATTCTGGTATTAGCGCCACCAACAGCTTTGGCACCAACTACAGGGCAAAATGGGGTAAAAGAGTAAATGTATATGGCAGCTACAGTTACAGCCACATGAACACTGCAAAAGAGCAGTACACCAGCCGCACCATTACACAAAACCGCAATAATGAAGATTTAAATTCGCTTAGCATAAGCAATACACACAGGGCTACTTTTAATATTGAGTACCAGATAGACTCATTCAATTATCTTAAAGTAACACCCAACATCAGTTACAGCGGTAACGAAGGCAACAGCAAAACTATTTTAGATTATAAACTGCTTACAGGGCAGCAAACTTTAAGCGGCAACAACAGTACGCTGTCTGACTCTAAAGCACCTAATGTGGGACTGAGTGTTTTGTACAATCATAAATTTCGTAAACGGGGCAGAAATTTTTCTGCCAGTTTAAATGCAGGCAACAGCGAAAGTAACAGCAATCAAAACATTACCAACTTAAGCAACACTTATTTTCCATTTAACAGCTACCGTAATACTTTTCAATACATCGATCAGGAAAACACCAATTATAATTACGGCGTAAGGCTTACCTATTCAGAGCCGATTAATAAATTCCGCACACTGGATTTTTCTGCATCTCACAACCTTAATTACAGCCGTAATAACAGGCAAACATTTAATATAGATTCGCTTACAAAAAACCGCACACTCAATAATATTTTAACCAACGATTACGAGAATGATTTTTATAATAACCGTGTGGGAGTAAGTATGCGTACTACAAAGAAAAAGTATAATTATACATTGGGTATTAGTGCACAGCCGGTTGATTTAAGAGGTAAATCACTTACAAAAGACAGCGCCTATAAAACCATTACAAGAGTAAATGTGTTTCCTATTGCCCGTTTGGTTTACAACTTCAGCCGCAGTAAAGCACTTAATATGAGCTATAATGGTACGGCCAACCAGCCCAGCTTTAGCCAGCTGCAGCCTGTGGCAGACAGCAGCAATCCGCAAAGTGTGGTGTCTGGTAACCCTTTTTTAAAACCTGCCATCAATCATAACATTAACCTGTCTTTTAATAACTTTAATTTCATCAGCGGTAAAGTATTTTTTTCTAACCTTACTTTTACGACAGTAAAAAATCAAATTGTAAACAG
>JAGVCC010000142.1 GCA_020059395.1 Chitinophagales bacterium
CTTTGCCACCATGCGCAGGCAGGCGGGGCCGCAGTCCATTGCGTCCAGTTGTTTGTAAAAGACAATTTTCAGCTTAAATCGTTTAAAGGTTTTTACTAAGGAAATTTTCCAATACAAAAGGTTTTATATCAATAGCAATTATTTTGCCTGAATTGTCTAAAAGAAAATTTGTTGGATATTTTGAAATATTGATTCGATTTGCATTTACACCTCCAGTATCTAAAATCTGTTTCCATACATACCCATTTTGTTTTATACTTTTTTCATATTCCTGTATGGCACCTTGTTTATCAATTGATATAGCTACTATTTCAAAACCTTTATTATTATTTGCTTTGTATACATCCTTCAATAAATTGAACTGTCCAATACAAGGGCGGCATTTTACAAACCAAAAATCAATTAATGTGAATTTATTTCTTTGAATATAATTTTCCGAAAGGCATCCATTTACAAAATCAATAAGGGGGAATAAGTTGCCAACAGAAGTTAGTTTTTCTTTTAGAAGGAAACTATCTAAGTATTGTATAATTTTATCCGGCATGAATCTTTTCGACTGATCAAAAGTTTCTTTATATAAATTATGAAATTTATAGTATGACAATGCGTCATTTATTAACCATGGAATAATTTTAGACTTAGGATTAAGATATGAATAAGCCAAAAGAATACTATCCCGTTTTACTTTCAATTTAGAGCGAACAGAATCAGAATTGACTATACAAAGTTTTTTTTCTCTCAGATTAGTCATTGTATCGCAACGATTGATTTCAGAAAAATAATTTTTTAAATTAGCATAAACCTCTTTAAAAAGAAATAAATATTTATTGAAATATTCATCGTTTGTTTTAGAACCTTTCATAACTATTCCACCACCTACATCTAATATGTCATGAGGTTGGATTAAAGAGTCAATCTTTATTTCTTGAAAACCACTATCAACAAAAAATGGTTCAGTTATATAATTAGTATTTAAAATTAAAATACGATGCTGTTCTGGATAATTTAAAGTACCCTCAAACTTAAAAACGTAATTTGATATTTGCACAGTATCAGAGTTAAGTTTCAAAGTGTACAATGGGTTTGATGTATTTCCTAACAAAACAATCTTACCATTTTTTAATAAATTTGTTTTACCCAAAACAATAAAATTACGCTGAGAATATAATCTCGTTGCTGATATAAAAGTTATCAAAAAAAACAAACAATAAAGTTTATTCATAGTTGAATATTTGCATTTTAAATTAGTTAAGGTTTTAAGCCATTGATTTGACTTAAAACCTTAACATAAAGATTTGTATTTGTCTATGCATCAGACCTACAGTAATAAACATTTGTTCCTCCACCTGGAACTGTAACACAGCCGCAGATACCTTTCGAGCCACATGTTTCATGCTCCGTTTTACCCTCGCATGAAATTCCGGTTCCACATCCTTCTCCAGGGGCACTGCCAGCCATAATATTTTTCATTTCAGCTCTGCTCATTTTGCCTTGTATATTTGCAAGGCCCATTTTTTTTGTTTGCATTTTTAAAAGTTTATGCCTCCCCAACCCCTCCAAAAAAGGGGCTGCGTAAAGCGATTAATAAATGTGCCTTAGCTTTCAGCATCAAAGGCGGGCGTTGGCTGCCCCACCACACAACATGGCCATGCTGTATGTAGTTCCGCAGGGCTTTTCTTTCAGGGAACTATTCTAAAAGAAAATATTCTAAGTCCTCTACATCATAAACATCAGGTAACAGGTAACCGTTTATAAATATGGTAGGGGTAAATTCAATATTAATTTTTTTGCTCCACAGCTCCATGGCTTCAATTTTTTCTCCCTGTTGCTGCAACTCACCATTCATGGGGTATTTTGCAGCAAAAATTTCATAATTTTTATTCTCTGCCAAATACCAATCATCTAAGGCTTTATTTGTAACAGTTTCATTTCCCTTTTCAGCAACCGCCAGCAAATGGTTTATAGGCTTAAAGGCAGGATGTTCTGGGTTATTAGGTGTTGTAAATATTATCTGCGCTTTTAAACCCGGCAATTCATGTAGTAGCTTTTCAATTTTTGGGTGTGCCTTAGCGCAAGGCCCACAGTAAGGGTTACACACTTTTATTATAGTATTTTTTGCAGCGGGGTTACCTATGGCAATACCTAAACCATCTGCAGGTACGGTAATTTGTTTTTGCTTTAGCAACAGGGTATCAAACACCTGCTGGTTAAATTTTATGCGCAGGTACTCCCGTTGTGTTTGTTTGGCTGCCTGCAGTTTTTTTATGTAGGGCTTTATTACCAGCCACAGCAAAACGGGCAGTAAGTATAAAGCTGCAATAATGGGCAACTGGTTTAACTGTATGGCAGGTATTAAATTGTATAAGCCTTGTGTAATAATTAATATGCCACCGCATAACAGTAATGCCTGTACAGCCAGGCACAATATACACCACTGCTTTGCTACACGCCATTGGTAATACACACTAAAAATTATGTAAGGCAGGGCCAGCAGGTTTAGCAGAGATACAACTCCAATAGATTTCTCCAAAGTCGAAATGACAAGCACTAGTAAACCACCGGCAAAGTAATAAAAGCCAGCCTCACTCCAGCTTAAGCCTTTAAATACCTGTGCGGCTTTGCCCGTAAGTATAGCTTCGCAGTTGCCTTTGGCAATGCCGGTGCATACTTTTTGCAGCAGTGGGTTGTTGCGGTCTGCTTCGTACCAAAGCAACAGCAGTGTAATAATGGTGCCAGTAAACATTATGGCAAGTAAGAGCCATGCGGTTGTAATGGTTATATTGTTAAAGGTTAAATTGTTATTGAAAACAATTACTGTTAATGCTGTAAGTAATGCAGCAAATGTAAGTGGCAGAGCTGCTTTATAAAATGCTTTTTGTTTGTTTTTCTTATAATCGTTTTCGCCGCTTTGTTCGTTTGGCTCTGCTATAATATATATACCATCCCACTCTTTTATAAAATCGGTTTTTAGCTGTGTAATAGTATTGCCTGTGGTAGGTGCATAAAACAAAACACTGTTGTTAGTTACTTCAGTTACTACCACCAGCCTGTCTTGGTGTTTGTGGGTGTATGCTATAAATGGTGTGGGCAGGCTGTCAATTTCTGCCGGGTTAATTTTAGCTGCGGCATTAGGTATATTCCATTTAGTAAGGCTGTCGCTTATGCAAAGCAGGCTGGGCCAGTTGGGGTGGCTTTGCAGTGTTTCGTTAACCGTACTGTTATTCACTGTTACCTTTAATTGTTTTAAAAAGGCAATGGTGGCTTTAACGTTTGGTTCGTACTGCTGCAGCATGTTGTTTAATACTTTTAAAAACTATTAACCCAATTCGTGTACCTGTAACTGTTTTCTAAAATTGAGCAAGCTTTTTTGTATTACAAAATTTTTACAGGTAGTATTTTACTACTAAAGCAAAAATTAACATTTGGGCAGCGTCTTTATCAGCGGTGTCATCTTTTAAAAAGATGACACCGCTGCAAAAAATTACCGGTTTAGGGTATTGCTGCGTTTTACTTATTAAACTAATTTGCTCAAAATATTGTGCATGGATTTGTTTAACGGAATGGAATTTATAAACGGTGATGCAATAAAAATGATACGAAGCCTTAAACGGCTTAAACAAACAGCAGCAGCAAAAAAAGCGGATGTATGCCAGCAATACATTTCAAAACTGGAACTGAGTAATGAAGTACCTGTTGCAACATTTATAAAAATTGCCACGGATTTAAACTGCAGCAAAGCAGAAGTAGAAAAAATAATTAGTTTGTACCCCCCCCCTCCGATAAAGATTAATTATTTTCAGTGGATTTTTAATAAACTTGCTGCCTGAATTTTTTTGCAGGGGTTTAGATACAGACCTATAAGGTTTTAAAGAACCTTATAGGTCTTGTAATATTTAGTATAAACGGTAAAAAAAATCCATTTAAAAATACTATCGTTGTAGCAAGAAGAAAATAAACAACTAAAACCAACTATATGAACCCCAAATTTTTATGGATAATTGCTTTTACAGGCTTTATCCTTTCATCCTGTAACAACAACACCAGCATGACACACACC
>JAGVCC010000130.1 GCA_020059395.1 Chitinophagales bacterium
TGATGCTGTACATTTATTAAAGTGCAATAAGTAACGGTAACAACACGGCCAGCGGGGTGCCGGTTAACGCCTCCAAAAGTGTGCACCTGTTCCAGATACACATCATCCAAACCGGTACGTTGTTTTAAAATACGGTAAGCAGCATCATCTAAATCTTCGCTTGGGCGTACTAAATCCCCCAACAGCGACCACTTACCATGATATTTTTTAAAATCACTCCGTATCAGCATTACTTTCAGCTTGTTTTCATCAAAGCCAAAAATTACACAGTCAACAGACAAAGCAATTCTATTGGTGCTTTCAACATCCCTTTGTATGGCAAGCAGTGTTTTAGACGGCTTTGAAACATCATTCTCCGCAGGTGTATTCATTTGAATAGAAGGTTAAAGTTACTTTTTTAAAAACCGGGTGAAGTGGCCTTTACCATTTTGCTGCAAATGTAAAAAATATACGCCTGCAGCCAAACGCCTTAACTGGTTAGTTACAATATATTGATACTGTCCTGCATTTTTTGTATCCGCCAATACTGTTGTAACCAACTGCCCCATTGCATTTTTAACTGTTATGGTTAACCGGCCATCACCAGGTACAATATAGTCAATTGTTGACGGGCCGCTTAACGGGTTTGGCGAAATTTTTATACCAAAACCATCTTTTATATCCTTAATAGTGTTGGTTTGGTTTATGGTGCTAAACTGTGCTGTGGTATAATTATTAATGACTGTGGTATTACAGTTTACAGTTACCCTCCAGTCATAAGTGGTAGATGCAGTAAGATTATTTAGTGTTACTGTGCCAGTTGTTACATTAGTGCCTGCATTAATCCAGGTACTGCCGGTTGAAGGTTTGTATTCAACCGTATAAAAATTGCCTGCCACTGCTGTCCAGTTTAAAACTGCCTGTGTTGCGGTTATACCATTTACTACTAAACCTGTTGCGGCAGGCGGCGCTGTTACACAAGGCACACTTACATATATATGATACTCCCCAGACTGTAATGTTATTGCCTGAGAGGTATTGCTTAAACTAAAGCTGGAACCTGTTTGGCCGTTTATACCTGTTCCGGCGGCATTACTCATAAAATTCGTCCAGTTACCGCCCTGCTGAAAGTTTAATGTTTTGGTTTGCACATTTACATCCATATTAGCCACAATGGTAACTTTTAAACCGTTGCTTGCAGGGTCTGCAATTTGCAGCAGCTTAACCAACCCGCTGTTAAAGTTGTAAGTAAAGTTGGTATTGTTAAATATAGTCGGATTAGCCAACCTGAATTTTATAATTTTTGAATACGCATCGTATAATGCCCTGCGGTTTGGCTCATTCATATAGTGCCACAATGGTGGTTTGTTGGCAAGGCGGCCACCCATACTGTTTATAGAACTGTCGTAACCTCTTTCCTGAAACTGCCATAATTGTTTAGGACCTGGTATAGTAAATAATACAGAAGCTGCAGCTTCTTCCTGGCGTAATGCGGTGGCCACATTTTTTACATTATACCCTCCAGAACTATTACCAAACTGCAAGTTTTTATACATAGTACGCTCTTCATCGTGGCTTTGGCTGTAGCCAATTATTGCAGGATTGTTAAAGTTACGTGCCGGGCTGTTCCAAACCATTGGCGTAATATCGGAATTTGCAGCAAAGCCCATGGTACACTGATTGTATGCAAAATTACTGTTGCCCCAAAGCATAAAACCGTAAGCCGCATACTCCTGCTCTTCCTGTGAGGGGGCTGTGCCTAAAAACTCAATAATATTATACGCTGTTGCTGTGTTTTGCACCACAGTATCATAATAACGTTTAAAGTTGGCCACACGGCTGGCATCGTAATTTTCTACAGTGGTGGTATTGGTTACTGTTTGTGTAAAGCCTTTACCTAAGTCAAAGCGGAAACCATCTACTTTATATTCTGTTAACCAAAAGCCCAGTGAATTTTTTACCAGCTTTTGTGTTGCAGCAGTTGTATGATTAAAGTCGTTAAACACACTGTATGGATGCGGTGCAGATTGATTTAACCATGGGTTATTAGCGGCAGGCCGGTTGTTTGCTGCATCCCAATACAATTTTGCCTGCGGCGCTTCATTATCGCACTGGTTGTACACCACATCCAGTATAACTGCTATACCGTTTAAGTGGCACTTGTCTATAAATTCTTTCAGTTTATTTTTTGTGCCATAATATTTATCCGGTGCAAAATAAAATGTAGGGTTGTATCCCCAGCTTTCATTACCCGTAAATTCGTTTATTGGCATTAATTCAATTGCATTTATACCCAGGTTTTTAAAATACTGTAAAGAATCAATAAGCGACTGATAGCTGTGCTGAGCCGTAAAATCTCTTACCAGTAATTCGTAAATAATTAAGTTCTTTTTATCTGGCCTTAAAAAATTTGTTACCTGCCAGTTGTATTGCGGTGCATTGGTTTGCAGCACACTTACCAAACCCGTAGTTAAGCCTGTTGGGTAGGGTTTAAGGCCGGGGTATGTTGTTGCATTTATGAAAGGGTCGTTATTGGGGTCTAATACTTTTTCGGTGTAAGGATCGGCGATTTTAATTGCATTATCTACCACATATTGATAGCCATATTCTGTACCTGGCGTTAATCCGTTTATGGTTATCCAGTAATAATTGCCATCTGGTGTACGGTTCATTTGATTGCTGCACAGTGTGGCCCAGTTGGTAAAATCTCCTATTACACTTGCATTGGTTTTATTGGGTGCAAACAGTACTAATGTTACCGATGTATTGTTAGCGTTATAATTCACCCCTTCTTTGGCTCCGGCTGGCAGCGCAGCAACGTTTGCAGCGGGTGTAATGTAAAAACTGAACGAATCTTTTATTGTGGTGGTACCGTTATTAGCTTCCAGCATTACTTTATGTTCGCAGGCTGTGGCAATGGCTGGATTAGCTGTAATTGATGTGGCTGCAGCGCCTGTACCAATGGTAACGCCATCTAACTTAACAGTAAGTGCTGCATTTGCAGATGAAACACCCTCTATATTTATAGTTCCACCCACTGCTATATTTAATGGCTCAGGCCAGGGCGTAAACCTTGGCTCAAAGGGTGGCAGGTTAAGCCTTGCAGTAAATGTGCCATTGACATAAATGGGCAGGTACATATCGCTGCCATCACTGTTTACCTGTTTTAAATTGCCAGAAGCATTGCGAAAAATGATGGTTACTTTTTGTATAATTTCACCTGCAGGTACGCCAAAAAAGCTGCGTACGTTTGTAATAGTGTATTGATATTTATTGCTGCCCAGTGGTGTTGCCTTTGCCAATGGATCTGCAGTACCCCATGCAAATTTTACATACTTCCAGTCGCTTGGGCCAGTACTCAGGTTGGTAATTACACCCACATGCACATATATATTGTTGGAATTACCGCCTTCAAAATTAAGCAGGCCCTGATTGCCCTTGTTGCAATCTATTGTTGCAACCAGTGTGGAATTTTCTAAAGGAAACTCAGGGGACCAGCTTAACAGGCGCTGAGCATCCGTTGTAATAACAGCCAACAGAGCTATGGCAAGAAACCAAATCTTCTTCATAATGCAATCGTTTAATGTGTAAAAATAACACATTATTTGATATGGCAAAAAAAACCGGCACTCATTAACAAGTGCCGGTTGCTAAATATAATATACAGACCCTTAAAATTTAAATGCCACACCAACACGGCCATTGGTAGAGCCAATTGCACCCAGTTCTAAAAATGCGCCAACATTATTGCTAAAATAATATTTGCCGCCAACAAAACCACCCAGGTAAACGCCGCTGCCGTAACTGTCACCTAACAAACTGTTAGAATAGTTGTCTTTCCAGCTGAAAATACGATAACCTAAAGTAAGCCCACCATATACATCCACTTTATCGTTGTTTATGTTAAGTAAGTTATTAAAATGGTAAGAACCTCTGGCACCTAAGTACAAAGCGGTAAACTTATAAGAACTTAGGCCACTGTATTTATGCGATAGATAGTCTGCATTTGCACCCACACTAATATCATCGGTAACACCAAACTCCAGCGATGCTCCTAATGGAATACCACCACTGTAATATGAGTTTACACCAATACCCACATTTAATAATTTATCACCCTTTGAATAAGCACCATTTTGTGCATTAGCAGTTACTACTGTGGTTAAAACCAATACTGACAGAATAATTCTTTTCATTTGCGCCTAATTTTTTATTTGGCTGCAAAAGTAATAATTCAACAGTAATAAAATATATTTAGAAGCAATTTTAATTTATTTCAGTGCCAAAATTATACTCATTACATCTTGTTTACCCAGGCCCACCTGCTGTGCACCCGAATATTCATTAGCGGCTACACGTCCTAGTGAATATTCGGCCCCTGCATCTCTGGCCAATAAAATATCTTTTAGCATTAAATCCAATGCAAAAGCGGGTGGGTAGCTATTATTAATTAAAGAGGGTGTTTTAAGTTTTGTTACGCCACTGCCCACAGCTGCTTCATTTATTATATCCATCAATGCGCTGCGTTGTAAGCCAAGCTTATCAGCAAACAGCACTGTTTCTGCCAATCCCTGTAACGCTATTGCCAAATAATAATTTACCGCCAGCTTAGCAGCAATGCCGGTACCATTAGCGCCTAAGTGCTTTACCAGTCTCCCCATTTTTTCCAAATAAGGCATAGCTCTTTCTATATCTTTTGTTTGGCCGCCGGCCATAATAATTAAAGTGCCATCGGCAGCCGGTTTTGTACTTCCGGCCACAGGCGCATCAATAAATGCTGCATCTTTCTCAATTAAAGCCTTTGCAGTGGTTATTGATAATTGTTGTGATATAGTGCTCATGTCTACAAACAGTTTTCCTGCTATAGTAACTTGCTGCACTTTATTGTACACCTCCGTTACAGCAACATCATCTGTAAGCATAGTTATTATTACATCGCTTGTGGCAACCAGTTCTTCAATGCTGCTGCAAATTTTTGTACTGCTTTCAAATGCACTGGCTTTTTGAGCTGTTCTGTTATAAACTGATAAAGGGAAGCCTCCCTTTTCCAGGTTTTTTGCCATGGGCAACCCCATATTGCCCAGACCTATAAATCCAACTTTTTCGTTTATCATAACCTTACTTTTTTTCAAATACTTTTTGTCCGTTAATAAAAGTTTTAATTACAGCAGCTTTTAAAATAGCTGCATTTTCACAGTGCATTAAATCGGTATCCAATATTATAAAATCGGCCGCCTTCCCTTTTTCCAAACTGCCTTTTTCTTTTTCTTCAAAGGCTGCTTTGGCGGCCCATATCGTCATGCCTCGTAAAGTTTGTTCACGGCTTAAAGCATTTTCTGTTTGAAAACCATTTACAGGAAACCCCTTAGCATCCTGCCGTACCACTGCTGCATAAAATGTTTTAAAGGTGGAAATATCTTCCACCGGAAAATCAGTACCCAGCGGCATCCAACCATTTTGACTTAGAAGATCTTTATACGCATAAGCCGTTTTTATTCTTTCTGCACCTAAACGTTGCGCTGCCCAGTACATATCGCTGGTGGCATGTGTGGGTTGCACCGAAGGAATAATATTGTTTGCGCCAAACAAATTAAAGTCGTTTTTATTTACAACCTGTGCATGTTCAATACGCCAGCGCTTATCATTTTTCCCTTTCAGTACATCCGCATAAATTTTTAAAATTTCTCTGGTGCCGCTGTCGCCAATGGCATGTGTACACATTTGAAATTTTGTGTTAGACAATTTTAACGCCACTTCTTTAAAATGCTGTGGGTCGCTTAATAAAAAGCCCTTCCAGCCTGGTTTATCACTATAATCATGCAGCAAGCAGGCGCCACGGCTGCCCAGCGCACCATCTCCATACAATTTAAAGCCGCCCACATTTAACAGCTCCGTTTTATAAATACCCTTGGTTAAATATGCAGCGTAATTTGTACTGTCGTCGCTTAGCATTACAAACAACTTCATTTTTAAACTGCCTTCTTTTTGCAGTGCATCAATAATATCAACATCTTTTTTATTTAAACCACAGTCGTGTATGGTGGTAAGGCCAACAGCAAAACAGTTTTGTTGAGCTTCATTAAGAGCTTTGGCATAAGCAGCTTTATCGGGCTGTGGTATTACAGCCTGAACAAGTGCAGCTGCATTATCAATTAAAACACCCGTAATTGCACCGTTAATTTTTTCTATGGAGCCGCCTTTTATTATAGCATCCGGGTTAATGGCAGCCAGTTCAATTGCTTTTTTATTTATAACTATAGCGTGGCCATCTACTCTTTCTAAAACTACCGGGTTGTTGGCAAAATCAGCATCTAACAAATCTTTAGTGGGAAACTGTTTTACTTCCCAATCATTTTGATCCCATCCCCTTCCCTGTATCCAGTCTCCGGGTTTAATTTCTCTTTCGGTTACAAATGCTTTAATCCTGTCAATACATTCCTGCCAGCTTTTGGTGCCATATAAATTTACCTGCCCTAATCCAAAACCATACCCCACAAAATGTGCATGTGCATCAATAAAGCCCGGATAAATTGTTTTACCATCCGCATTCAGCTCTTCCTCTCCTTCGTGTTTTTTAAGAATCTCATCATTGGTACCTGTTTCTAAAATTTTACCATCCCGTATGGCCATGGCTTCAACTACAGTAAAATTTTCATCTAACATATAAATTTTAGCATGATGTACCACCAGCGTAACTTTTTGACGAAATTTGCAGGAAGCAAAAGTTATAAGTAATAAGTAGTAAGTAATAAGTTTTACTATACGCATTGCTTTATTTTTTTCAAAAGTACAATAAATCATGCCGGTAATTTTTAACTTTGAAACATGTATAACCGGGAACAAACAAAAGAGCTGCAGGAGCTTACAGAAAAATATATTAAAAGCAACATCACCTGTGAAACATCGAATGTAAACACACTCAGAGATATTTTACGATTTCATGAGTACCGCTACTATGTTCAGAATGAGCCGTTGATAAGCGATTTTGAATATGATAGTTTATACAAGAAATTAGAAAAATTTGAAACAGAACATCCTGAAAATATTACACCCGACTCTCCCACACAACGGGTTGGTGCCGGTTTGGTAAAAGATTTTCCAAAAGTGCAGCACTTGGTGCCCATGTTAAGTTTAGAAAATAGTTACAATGCTGATGACTTGCTTGACTGGGACCGTAAATGCCGGGAGTTGAGCAGCCTTGATGTGGTGGAATATTCTGTTGAACCCAAGTTTGATGGCGCCAGCATTTCTTTAATTTACGAAAACGATTTATTAAACCGAGGTGCCACCCGTGGAGATGGCGTGGTGGGTGATGAAATAACTGTTAACACCAAACAAATAAAATCTGTACCGCTTAGCGCAAAGTTTAGTGAGTATGGCATACAGCAAATTGAAATACGGGGAGAAGTGCTGATGAATAAAAATAATTTTAAAAGGTACAACGATAAATTGATTGAAGAAGGTATACCACCATTGGCTAATCCACGCAATGCCGCTGCAGGAAGTTTGCGCATTAAAGACACTGCAGAAGTTGGCAGAAGAAACCTAGAGGCTTTTTTATATCATGTAAGTTATATGGTGAGTGGTGAATCGTCAATGTTGAGTAAAAAGCAACCAGCCACACACAGCGGTATGATTGATATGCTTTGGCATTTAGGATTTAGAAGTCCGCAAAGAGAAATGAAAATTTTTAAGGGTATTGATGCTGTTATAAATTATGTGAACGATTTTGAAGCTGGCCGTGATAATCTGCCTTATGAAATTGATGGCATGGTTATTAAAGTAAACGATTTACAGCTGCAGGATAAACTGGGCATGACAAGCCACCACCCCCGCTGGGCTATTGCCTTTAAATTTAAAGCAAGGCAGGCCACCACCAAATTAATTGGTGTGGAGTTTCAGGTGGGCCGCACAGGTGCTGTTACACCAGTTGCCAAATTAGAACCGGTGCAGGTAGGTGGTGTTACAGTAAGCAGTATTTCTATTCATAATGAAGACTACATTACCGAAAAAGATTTAATGCTGGGTGATACTATTTTAATTGAACGGGCCGGAGATGTGATACCACAAATAGTAAAATCGTTTGCAGAACTGAGGAAGGGAGATGAACAAAAAATTATTTTTCCTAAACATTGCCCCGTATGCAGCCATGTATTGTACAGGCCCGCAGAAGAAGCGGTATGGCGCTGCACCAATATTAACTGCCAGGCACAGGTGGTGGAACGCATTATACATTTTGTAAGCAAAGATGCTATGGATATTCGCAGCTTTGGAGATGCGAATGTGCGCAAGTTTTATGAGCTGGGTTTTTTAAAAGATGTACCCGGTGTTTACACACTGCCTTTTGATGAATTAAGCAAGCTGGATGGTTTTGGCGAAAAATCTATTACCAACCTGCAAACAAATATTGAAGCCAGTAAAACGCAGCCGCTGCACCGCATTATTTATGGGCTTGGTATACGCTATGTAGGAGAGACCACTGCCAAAACACTAGCCAATAATGTGGAGCATTTATTGGATTTTATAAATTTATCAGAGGAAGTATTACAACAAATGGAAGATGTTGGGGTAAAAGTAGCATCCAGTATTCATAGTTTTTTTGCAGATGCTGCCAATGTGGAAATGATAAAAAAGCTGGAGGTATTAGGCGTACATTTAAAAAATGAAAAGAAAGCATTAACAACAGGAGGCAACTTAACTGGCCAAACATTTTTATTTACCGGAACAATGCTAAAATTTAAACGCAGCGATGCAGAAGCACTGGTAGAAAAAAATGGAGGTAAAATTGTAAGTGGTGTAAGCAGTAAATTAAACTATCTGGTGGTGGGTGAAGATGCAGGCAGTAAATTAGAGAAAGCGAAAAAAATTAATTCTATAAAAATTATATCTGAGGAAGAATTTGAGAAAATGGTTTCATCATAATAAAATTTGATTATTTTTAGCTTCTAAACCTTATTTTATAATTGTACATCAAATTCATGTAACTGCAAATGCATGGTTGTTGTCAAAATCATTTTTATGATTAAAAACCTGCCAGGAGAAACCTGGAAACCTATTCAGTTTAACGGCTATAAAAAACTTCGTAAAAAATATGCTGTATCGTCGCTTGGCCGGGCGGCAAGTTTTTCAGAAAATATTTTAAAAGATGGGAAAGTTTTAACCGGGTCTGTTACTTCCGGTTACCGTACACTTAACCTGCATATAGATGGTGGTAATGGCACTATTTATATACACAGAGAAGTTGCAAAAATGTTTTGTAAAAAAACCTCTCCCAAATACAAGTATGTAATTCATGTCAATCACAAAAAGAAAGACAACCAGTACAAAAATTTAAAGTGGGTCACCCTTGATGAGGTAAGCAGCCACCAACAAAACAGCCCTGAAAAAATTGCGTACAAAAAACGTCAGGCAAACCGTACGGAAGGTTTAAAACTTAATGCAGAACAGGTAAAAGCTATTAAAGCCCTTATTAAAGACCCCAAACGCAAGCTTACTTACAAACAGCTGGCGGCAAAATATAAAGTAAGTGAAATGACCTTGTACCGCATTAAAAGCGGCGAAAACTGGGGCAGAATAAAATAGTTGTAGCAAAACTTATACTTATTAAAAAGGAATTGGCAGCAGCTCATTCCTTTTTTTATTTCGCTACATTCGCTTCTGTAAAAAATATTTTATGCTCCAGCTTCTCACTTTTAAATTTTTAAAAGGTTTAAAAAAGAATAACAACAAAATATGGTTTGATGAAAACCGAAAATATTACGAGACTGCCAAAGCCGATTTTTATCAGTTTGCAGATGAGCTTATAAAAAGCGTAGCAACATTTGATGCCACAGTAGCACACCTTACTGCAAAAAATTGTGCCTTTAGAATTAACAGAGATATTCGCTTTAGTAAAGACAAAAGCCCATATAAAACAAACATGGGGGCCTTTATAAGCAAGGGCGGCAAAAAAATTAATACCGCCGGTTATTATATTCATATTGAGCCGGGGCAGTGTTTTATAGCCGGTGGATTCTATATGCCAGACGCACCACAACTTGCCAAAATAAGGCAGGAAATTGACTATGGGTTTAACGAATGGAAAAAGATTGTTACAGAAAAGCCATTTAAAAAACATTTTATAAATGGCGTGGAAGGTATTGAAACTTTAAGCAGGCCACCAAAAGGTTACGACGAAGCCAATCCGGCAATTGCATTTTTAAAAATGAAAAGCTACATCGTAAGCTGTAAAATTACAGATGAAACGCTGCAGGGAAAAAATACAGTAAAAGAACTTACAAAAATATTTGCCGCCATGAAACCAATGATAGATTTTTTAAACACAGCAGCACCTTAAAATTTTCTTTACAACGCAAACAAAAAATGGCCAGAGATAAAAATCTCCGGCCTTGCTTACCTCTGAAACCACAAGAAAAAAAGGTATATATAAATATATTTATACTAATTTGCGAAATACGTAACCTGATAATAAATTGGATATTAAAAAAAGGACTTTGGAGAGGCTTTTGCCTAATAAGCTTTAAATAAGATTGGAGTGGATTAAAATGACCGATGTAGATTGTAAAAGTAGCATTTTTTTTGAAACCAGCTAATTTATTCGTCCATTTTTTTCCACTATTGTAAGTTCTTTTTGTGTATTACCTATAAATGATGGCGCTAGGTGTTATACAAAACTGATGAAAACTGTGTTTTTAGTAAATAAACCATTCAATTTGATACCTGCAACTAAATGCACTTGCGCAATTGATGCGTACTAACTGGTAAATAACAGCGTCAGCTGCTGTTAATAGCTAAGGACTATAATATGTAATTACTGATATAGATTGGCTCATTCAATAATACCCTCCCGGTTTTACGACGGTAAAATTTTCTACATCAAAAACTAATAAGCGTTAGTTTTGTATAAATGGCAAAAATTAAGCCTGCTAAAAACAGCAGTAAAAAAGATGTAATAATTACCAAAGCGGCCACACTTTTTAGAACCAGGGGGTTTAATGCCACCAGCATGAGAGAAATTGCAGCCGCAGTTGGAGTGGAAGCCCCAAGCTTATATAACCATATTGGCAGTAAAAGTGAATTGCTTCAGGCCGTTTGTTTTAAAGTGGCAGATGAGTTTACAACCCAATTAACTGCAGCAGAAAACAACAAGCAGGATACACTTGCAAAAATTGAAACTGTAATACGTTTTCATATAAAAATGATGCTGGATGAATTTGATGAAGTATATGTTGCCAACCGGGACTGGAAACATTTGCCAGAACCTTTTTTAAATAATTTTTTACAACAGCGCCGCAGTTACGAAAAAAGGCTGGCAGCTCTTATTGAAGAAGGTATTAAAAAGAAAGAACTAAAAAATATTAACCCGTATGTGGCAGTGCTTACCATGCTTTCGGCTGTAAGAGGTTTAGAGTTGTGGCAGCGGCATAAAAAAAATATAAGCATACAAACGCTGGAGGATGATATGGTAAATCATTTATTAAATGGTATGAAAAAATAATTTATGGCAGTACATTTTCACACACTTAAAGTAAAGGCTGTAAAAAAAGAAACGGCGGACTGTGTATCTGTTTTGTTTGAGGTACCTGCACATTTGCAACAGGAGTATCTGTTTGAACAGGGCCAAAACATTACGCTTAAAGCAAAAATAAACGGAGAGGAACTGCGCCGCTCCTACTCCCTTTGCAATGCGCCGTATGAAAACGAATTGAAGGTTGCTATAAAAAAAGTAGAAGACGGTAAATTTTCCTGCTATGCCAATGATATTTTAAAAGCCGGAGATAAAATAGAAGTGCTGCCACCCACAGGAAAATTTAATACCGCACTTAACCCGGCAAATAAAAAAAGCTATGTAGCTTTTGCAGCAGGCAGTGGTATTACACCTGTAATTTCATTAATTAAAGCCACACTGCATACGGAGCCAAACAGCAATTTTACACTGGTGTTTGGCAACCGAAGCCGCTCTTCCATTATTTTTTTTGAAGAGCTGGAAGCCATTAAAAACAAATACCTGCAGCGGTTTAATCTTATACATGTTTTAAGCAGGGAAAAAACAGATGCCGGTGTAAATTTTGGTAAAATAGATGCGGCTAAACTTACAGCTCTTTCTAAACTTGTTAATTATAACGGTATTGATGAATTTTTTATTTGCGGCCCGGAAACCATGATTTTTTGTATAAAAGATTTTATGGAACAAAAGGGTATTGATAAAAAGAAAATACATTTTGAGTTATTTAATACTGCACCCGTTAAAAAAACAAAAATTAGTACAACTGCTAATGAAACAAGCGGGCCAAAAAGTACTATTACTATTAAGGCAGATGGAAGAAGTTTTGATGTAACAACAGCACTTAACAGCGATGTTACCATACTGGATGCAGCATTACAGCAGGGTGCTGATTTACCCTTTGCATGCAAAGGCGGCATGTGCTGCACCTGCAAAGCAAAGTTAATTGAAGGAGAAGTGCAGATGGATGTAAGCTGGGGATTAGAACATGAGGAAATAGAACAAGGCTTTATACTTACCTGCCAAAGCCACCCTAAAACTGAAAAGGTTGTGGTTGACTTTGATATAAAGTAACATATTGAGCCCTTAATTAAAGTTCGATTTTTAAGCCGCCAAAATAATTACGCAGCGGTGCAGCATTGTAAAAGCGGTTGCCCACTGCATTTATATCATTTCCTAAACTGTATTGTTCATTAAAAATATTATCTGCACCGGCAAAAACATCCAGCAGTAATTTTTTAAAAATTATTTTATACACTGCTTTGCATTGCAGCAAATGATAATCTCCGGCATAAAAACTATTGGCATCTGTTAACGGCAGCTTATTAGTGTAGTTATAAACAGCACTTAAAAACAGTTTTGTTTTTATTGTTACATCCACAGTATTTACAATTATGTTTTGCGGCACACCCGTTACCCTGTTACCAGAATAATCTGTGGTGGTTACTTTATAATTTTTAAACCGGTAATTGTTTAGTGTTATACTGGTGCCCAGCTTAAGGTTACTAATAAACCGCTCTTTTTGTTCCAGTAGCTGGTAGCTAAGCAGCAGTTCCATTCCTTTTTGCACCGTGCCGCCGGCATTTACAAAATATTCAGCGCCGGTATTGGTGGTTCTTCTTACAATAGCATTGTTTAAATTAAACTGATAGGCATTAATATCGTATTGCAAACGGTTTTGTAAAAAGCCGCCTCTTACACCGGCTTCGTAGTTCCAGCCGTACTCAGGCTGCAGGCTTTCAAAAAAACTGCCTTCGCTTGGCCGCACTTCTGCAATAGTGGGTGCAGAAAAACCTTTACTTACAATTACTCTTACTGCAATATTTTTTGTTATGCTGTATGTAGCCGCAATACGTGGCGAAACTACTGCAGTAAAATTTTTTGTTTTTTCAGGTTTTACCGGGTTATCTGTTGTACGCACATACCGGTACGTAAACTGGTTAATGCTTGCACCTGCATTAATAAACAGTTTTTTGTTTATTGCAACATCTGCCTGCAAAAAATAAAACCGCTGAAAAGCATTCACTTCATCTTTACTCTGTACCGTATCTGCCACCCCAGCCCTGTTGCCATAATTATTAATGTTTGCAAAAGTGGTTTGCCATTCGGCACCTGCAATAAATTTTACGGCAGTACTATTTGTGTTTACAGCATCGTATATCATTTTAGTTCTAATACCACGGCTGGCTTCGTTGCGTTTTTCGTAATTGGTAATAAACGGGTTTTTAAAATCAGTATAACTAAAAACTGCACTGCTTACATTACTCCATTTTTTTGAAAGCTGCAGTGTATTACTCAACCCTGCAAAAATTGTTTTGTTATAAATGGCTGCTTTTTGCTGCACCGCACCCGGCAATGCCGGTGTTGCAGGCCTTGCCTGTTTGGGGTTGGCCTGCCATTGTGCAAAAGTTAAACCACCGGGTGTTTTATAATATAAGTCTGCCAGCAGCAGGTGTGCTTTAAGCACATCGTTTTTACTAAGTACATGGGCACTTGAAAAGTGAAGCACATCTTTACGTAAGCGGCTGTTATCTCTATAGCCATCACTTTGCAAATGGCTTTGTGCTGCCACAAAACTATGTTTACTGTTTTGATGTGCCCACTTAAAATTTTGTGCCAGCAAACCGTAACTGCCACCTTGTAATTGCAGCTGCATATTATTATGTGCTGCTGTTTTAAATCCGGTTGCTGTTTGCGTATTTAAAATTACAGCACCACCGGTACCTGCTCCATACAAATTACTGGCAGGGCCTTTTAAAATTTCTGCATTGTTCAATGCTGCAGGGTCAATTAAGTTTAAGTAGGTATTACCACCGGCATCTGTAAAAGGTAAATCATCCAAATACACTTTAATATTGCGTATGCCAAAAGGCGAACGCAGCAAACTGCCTCTTATACTAAGCCGGTAGCTGCCGGGGCTGCGTTCCTCCATACGAACCCCCGGAACGGTATTAACAACCGCCACCAGCGATGTGCCGTTAAGCCGTTGTATTTCTTTTTCATTAATAAGATTTACAGATGCCGGAGTTTCAAATAATTTACGGTTGGTTTCAAAGCCTTTAACAGTTACAGGTGCCAGCAGTGCTGTTGTATCTTTTGCAGTGCTTTGTGCCTTTACTAAAAATGGAGAAATAATAAGGATAATTATCAGATAAGATTTCATTACACCAAAATTACTTTAAATAATTTCTAATTTTCCGGCAGCCACCAACCATTTTTTCCTTCCCCTGTTATACTAACAGTTGTTAGTTTTTTGTATCTTTACTTTTCAATCTGTCAATCATGTCATTACTTGATTTTGAAAAACTGTTTCAGGATAAAATTGAGGCCGAAATAAAAATTGAGCCCAAAGACTGGATGCCTGATGCTTACCGCAAAACAAATACCCGGCAAATTAGTCAGCATGCACACAGCGAAATTGTGGGTATGCTGCCCGAAGGCAACTGGATAAGCAGGGCGCCATCACTTAAAAGAAAAGCCATACTGCTTGCAAAAGTGCAGGATGAAGCAGGGCATGGTTTGTATTTATACAGCGCTGCGGAAACGCTGGGCACATCAAGAGAAGAAATGATTAACGACCTGCACAGCGGCAAAGCAAAATATTCTTCCATTTTTAATTACCCTACTTTAACATGGGCCGATATGGGTGCTGTTGGCTGGCTGGTGGATGGTGCTGCTATTTTAAACCAGGTAATGCTGTGCCGCACCAGTTACGGCCCTTATGCAAGGGCAATGGTGCGTATTTGTAAAGAAGAAAGTTTTCATCAGCGTCAGGGGTTTGAATCGCTGTTAGTTTTATCTAAAGGAACAGCAGAACAAAAAGCTATGTGCCA
>JAGVCC010000290.1 GCA_020059395.1 Chitinophagales bacterium
AGCTTTGCTCACCGCTTCTGTTGCAGAGTGTACATGCAGTTTGTCGTATATTTTTTTTATATGAAAACGCACCCCATCAATGCCAACATATAATTCGGCAGCAATCATTTTATAACTGTAGCCCTTTACTAATAGCTGCAACACATTTGTTTCATGTGCAGATAAATCAAAATCTTCTTTTTTACTTTCTTTGCCAGGCACCATTTGTAACACTTTACGGGCAACGCTGCCCGTCATGGGTGCACCACCGCTTAATACGTTGCGTATGGCATGTGGTATTTCTGCAGTGGCGCTGCGCTTTAAAATATAACCGGAGGCGCCTGCACAAACAGCGTTAAAAATATTTTCATTGTCTTCAAACACCGTTAGCATTATTACGGGTAACTGTTCATTTACTTTCCGGATACTTTTAACTGCTTCTACACCATTTATATTCGGCATGTCAATGTCCATCAGTATTACATCGGGTTTTAACAGCTCAATATCCTGTACCACTGTTTCTGCATTGGGCATTAACGCCAGCACTTCCATATCAGTTTCTTCTTCAATCATCAGCTGCAGGCTTTGCCCCAGTGTTTCATTATCATCGTACAAAAGTATTTTTATTTTCATGCTGCTTATTTTTTTACAACCGGAAGTGTGAGTTTTATTACCGAACCCTTTTGTTGTGTTGATGAAATAGAGAGATGGCCACCCATTTTTTCTGCACGGGCCTTCATGTTTTTTAATCCGCTTGACGAAGTAATTTTTTCAGGGTTGAAACCAATACCATCGTCCTTAATAAGCAGGTTAATATTATTGCCCGCCTGGCCAATGCTGATGTTTACATTGTTTGCGCCAGCATGTTTGGCAATATTATTAACGGCTTCTTTAAAAATCATTAGTAAATCTCTGCGTTGCTGCATGCCAATGGCATGGTGCATTGTTTTATCATCTGCTTTAAAATGCACGCTAATATTTTTTGGTTCCAGCACACTGTTTATATATTCTCTCATGCGTATTAAAATATCTTCCAGCTTATCGTTATCGGGTTTTACGGCCCATACAATATCACTCATGCCCTGCTGCGTTTTTTCACTTTGTTCCACAATTTTTTCCAACAACAGCGCCGTTTTTTTACTGTCTTTGTCTATGTTTTTTTGCGATACTTCAGACAGTATTTTTATACTTGACAATGCAGAGCCTACTTCGTCGTGTAAATCTTTTGCAATAACATCCCTTACAGCCAGCAGCTTTTCTTTTTCAGCCAGCCTCTTTTTTAATTGATACCTGTTAAACAGTATGCCACCCAACGCCATCAGTGCCAATGCTGTTCCAATAATTATTTGCTTGGATTGTTTTTGTCTTTTCAAGTTGATATCACTCAGTTCTTTTTCTTTTGCAGCCAAATCAAGCTGTTGCTGTTGTGTTTTGGCAAGCAGTTGCTGTTTTACCAATGCTTCGGTTTGTTGCTTTACTTCCAGGTCCAGTAGCTCCCTTTCTTTGGATAACAGCATTATTTCATCTTCTTTTTGCTTTGCCAATAATTTATTACCGGCAATAATAGCTTTTTGTTTTTCAATAGCCAGCTGCTTTATTTTTTGCTCCGTATGTAGTTTGTCAATTTGCAGCTGTTTTATTTTTTGTTCGCTGTATAGCTTGGTTATTTCGTTATCTTTTTTTTCTGTTTCGTATTTGGTTTGCAGCTCGGCAATATTGGTTTGTGTTTTGTCGGTAATAATGCTGTCTTTATAACTATGATATTTCTTTATGTTTTCATAAGCATTATAATAGTCATTTCGTTGCTTATAAAAACTGGTTTTAGTTACATAAGCATCCCGTATAGTTGCTTTGTCGCCAAGTTGCAATGCCATGGTAAGCCCATTATTAAAATAACCGAGGGTGGCAACAGAATCCATTTTTAACTCACCCATAATAATGCCCACCGCTATGTATTGCCTTGCTAGATCATTAGATGGGTTTCGGTTTTTTTGTAAAATATTCAATATTTCTAAAGCAGGAGCCAGCGTTTCCGCCTTTTTGCCTTGTCTGTCTTTTATCAGCCCGGATGTACTGAGTGCATATATCAATCTTCCTTCGTCTTTTAATTGCTGTGCAGCTTTTGTACAAAGTGCTGCATATTTTTCAGCTTCTTTCAGGTCTGTGTCAAGATACATTTGGCTTAGATTGCAATAAGAGTAAGTAAGCCCTTTTACATCTTTTAACGCTTCACGTAAACCTATTGCCTTTTTTGCATACAGAATAGCTTTATCCTTTTGTTGTAAATCATAATACAAAGCCGCAAGGTTTGAAAAAGCCATAGCGGCACCGCTGCTATTGTTTTGTTTTTCGTATATACGCAGTGCATTAAGGTAACACTCTGTTTGTTTTTGTAAATCGCTTAGCAAACTGGCATTGTAACCCCTGTCGTTCCAGCAAAGTGCGGTGTAGTCATCATCTGCCGGTAATAGCTGCAGGGCAGTTTCAAAAAGGGGTTCTGCTTCGGCAGGTTTATTGTCATACATCTTGTATTGGGCCGCCTGTAAATGCCCTATGCCT
>JAGVCC010000450.1 GCA_020059395.1 Chitinophagales bacterium
CTACTACCATTTGGGAAAAAGGGCAGCAATACGAATTTGTTGGAATACCCCCTCACTATTATGTGCCCGATAAAGAAACTGATTGGGTGGAGTACACAAGGAAATTATTATACAGATAAGTTACTTATGCTTGCTTCTTCTTCCAGTAAATAAATGATTTTATAGTAGGGAAAATAACAGGTTGTAAGCCTTGCGCCTGAAGTAATATGGCTGTTTTACCTGATGGACAAATATGCTGCACTTTGTCTTTTAAAAAACCTTTGCACAATTCATATTGCTGGTAGCTTGTCCAAAAAATAATATCGGCTTCGGCAATTTTATTTTTTATTTCAGCAGGTAAACTACCGTTTAGTTCATAAGTATACACAGCTTTAAACCCATCGGCTGCCCAATGCTGTGCACTGTTTTTATTGGTGAGTATTTCAATATTTGCCGTATCAATATTTATCAGCGGGCTTTTAAATACAGGTAATAAAAAATTAAACCCAAGCCCGTCTGCACTGCCTTGCACCCAAACTCCTTTCTTCGCTAAATCATACCAGGTTTTTGTACCCGAAGCCCACACTCTTTTATTTTCAATTTGTTTTTTAACAGCATTACCGTGTACCACTTTATAGCTTGAAATAAAAACCGTACTTATGTTTTTATCTACAGCAACATCTTCTGTATACTTGTACTCAAAAAAAGACTTCATATAATCTGCAGAAGAAAACAGTGTTTTGTTTTTTAATGATACTGCTGCATCAAAATCCCACTCTGTAAAATTGCCGGCATTACTGCTGCTGCCCGATGCGTAGGTAAATGAAATAGCAGGAGTATGCAAATTAAAAACACCAAATGGTTGTGAGCAGCCATAACCATAGCGGCCTGCATACACCCTTTCTTTTTTTATCGTTTCCGTAAGTTGTGTATTTGCTATGGCTTTTAAAACAGCTATTGCAGCTTCATTATCTTTTTGTGTTTCTGCAACTACAGCACCCTGCCCTGCGGCCGGGGGGCATTCAAATAAAGGTAGCAGCATCAATTTTTTGTCTTTTAATAACTCACCTACTTTTTGTTTAGCAGGTTCATATTGCAATAAGCGGTTAAGGCCTGCTGCTGCCAATATAATTCCGTCATATTGCCCATTGTGTAATTTTTGCAGCCTTGTATCTACATTACCTCTTATTGAAACAGCTTCAACTGTAATTTTTTCATCAAACTGCGGTAACGCTTTTTGCAAAAAAGCTGTTGCCATGTTGCTGCGCCGTGGCGATGATGTGCCAATAACAACCACTTCTCCTTTTTGTAATTTTGTTACCACTCCTGCATTAAATATTGCCATATCCTGCATCAGTTCCCTGTCAAAAACTGCGTAATACCCCTCATTAAAAAAATCGAGGCTGCTTACATCCTTCATGGAGTGTATGGCAAAATCGGCTTCTTTGCGGTTAAGCGTTTGCTGAATTTCTTTGGTAAAGAAATCTTTTCCTTCTACCAAATGCAGGGGCATCGTCTGCTCCCTGTCGCCTGCTGTTTCCACCACTTTTATATTCAATTGTATATGCGGAAAAACCGCATTTACTTTTGTAATAAAAAGATGTGCCTGTGCCAACGAAAGCAAGGAGCCACGGCAGGCTATGGTAAAGCTTGATTTCAATAAATATATTTGAACAGTTAAAGATATAAAATAGAAAAACCCCACAGAGTTTGTGAGGTTTTTTGTGGGAGTTGACGGGGTCGAACCGCCGACCCTCTGCTTGTAAGGCAGATGCTCTAAACCAACTGAGCTAAACTCCCTTTTTAAAATCGGAGGGCAAAGATAAGGTTTAATAACTTTCTACAAAATTTTTTAGCAAATAAGTATGAAATTTTAAGACAACTGCTGTGCAGTACGGTTAGCTGGCGCCTTAATAAAATCTTTAGGATACTTTTTAATATACCTGCCTAAAATACCCAAAAACTCAGGATAGTTGCGTAAATGAATCTCACGGCTTTTAACGGCTACAAAAAATGCAAGGCCAAAGCTTACAGCAAAGTTTAAAAAACCAATGCTGAATACTCCCATAACTGTATATATCATTTCTTTTAGAGGCACCTCATTGTTAAGCCCAAAAAAGCCAATGGCTGTGTTAGCGGCAGAAATAGTAATATGCCTTATATCGAACGGAATACCAAACATTTTTCCTATAAAACCTGCCATACCCAAAAAAAAGCCAAGTGCTATATTACCAGTTAACACACCTAAATTATTTTCCAGATAGCGTATAATTTTATAACGCCGCTTTTCGCCAAACGAATTTTTGAAAGAAGAAGAAACCCTTAGCCGCTCCCCTATTTTTCCGTACACCAAATAATTTTCCATATACCCGGCAATAAGGCCGCTTGCAAATAAAAAGAACCCGGTAAAGCAAGCATACAGCAACGCAAAACTGTGAAATGGCTGCTGATCGGTTAACAGTTTTTGTGCGGCTTTTATTTGTTCGGGAGAAGTGCCACCTACAATTTTAGTACCTGTTGCTTCAAAAAACAGTACCGCCAGCAAATAAGTTAATGGAAATACCACAAGCAGGTTGCCGGTAAAAGATGCCAGCTGCGTACGGCTTACCCTTGCTACAGTTATGGCAAGGTTTCTTAAGTCGGGTTTGTCGCCAACTTTTTGTACATCAAAAGAGCTGGCTACATTATTAGCTGTATAAGCCGGTTGCTTTGTTGCCAGTGTAGAGCCGGTATCCTGTATTAAAATAAAACCCAGCGAATAGTTAGTACTATACAAAAAGCCCTGCCAAAACGGTGCAAGTTTTAAATTACCCAGCAGGTTTTTTATAACCCCAATAAAAGAAATAATAATGCCGCCGCCCGCAGCACTCCAAAACATTTTCCAAAAATCTTTACGGGTGGTGGTAATGTACCTTTCTCCGGTGCGGCCGCCATGCTCTGCAATTTGATAGGCAAGGTAGCCGGTATTTTCACTTATAAATTCTTTTACAGAGTTTTTGCGGTTTTCATTTCTCACTACTGTTTTAAAATATTCTGTAAACCTTTCTGTGTTAAATACATTATCCGCATCCAGCACATCCAGTATTATAAATATGCGGTTTATTTGTTGCTGCAGGCGTTTAATTATATAGGTTTGGGCAAGGCTGGTACCATATTGTTTACGCTGGTCGCTTATCCAGTGTATGCTTTGGTTACAGTTATGCAACGCTTCGCTAATGTTACTCAGTAACAAACGTTGTTTTTCGTGTGCTGTACCACTTTCGGCAGTTTGCAGGTATTCGTTTACCAGTCTGTTTTGTTCTATAAAAGGATAAACAGCATCTTCAATATTATCATACCGGTGGGTCATTTCCTTTTCAAGCCCCAGGGCAGATATGCGGTAACTTAATATTTGCAGGCTCTGCTGCAGTTGTTTAATAAGCTTTGGCTCTGTAAGATTAATTTGTATGCCTAATATTTCAAAAAACTGTTTCCACAAATCAGGGTCAATACCTTCTACCCATAAGTAATCGCTTTTTTTATAAAATATTTTATTAATAACGAACAGGAAATTATCAGGCCCCTGTAAAGCGGGTAAAAACTTATGCTTTACTTTACTCATCAGCTCCTGCACAAAGCCACGGCCGCTTACAATACCACTTTCGGTTAAGGCAGTAACAATATCTGTTTTTAAAAAAAGACTGAGCAAGGCTTTACGTAATGAAAATAATCCAGACCTGTCCTGGCTCATTTGATACAAGAGTGCTTTAAATTTTAAATCAGCCTCTTCATTATTACGGGCATTATCGGGTCTTATTTTTTTAATCAGTTCCACCAAATAATCAAGGCTGCGGTTGGGGTTATGCAGGGGCAAAACCATGGCTTGCTGCTTTGCAGTTGGTTTATTGCCATCCTTTTTACGCTTATTTAACCCCAGCATGTACAGCTATTTATGATAAAACATTTATTTAAAGACAATTATTGTGCCCTGTTTGTTGCATAAAATTAGTTTAAAATAAAAATCCTGTTATTTTTGCATTACCAATGAGCAGTAACCCAAATACTAATACACAAGAATGGCAGGATACTGATGTGCTTACCATTACAGAAGAGCTTTGCAGCTTAATTGTATGGAACGACGAAGTGAACACATTTGAATGGGTGATTGAGACCCTGATAGAGGTATGCGGCCATACCGAAGAGCAGGCAGAACAATGCAGCATGATAATACACACCAAGGGTAAATATGCCGTACAGCATGGCAGCTACGAATTATTGAAACCTCAATGCGATGCTATAACCGAACGGAGCATTGGTGCTACTATTGAAGTGGTGGCTGTTTAATTTTTTGATTCCCCCTTCGTCCCCTTCCCGATAAACCGGGATGTACCAGAAGGGGGAGCTGATTATGGAGAAGTTTATATTTTAATTTTGGGTTACCAGCTTTTAAATATTTCAGTAATAATTCTTCATAGCAGAGGAGCAGAGAAAAAGAGTTTTCGCTGAGTATCTCTGCGAAAAACTCAGCATCTTATTTTCTCTGCGTTGAAATCTGTAAAAATTTCCACAACCATATATCTGTTTGCGGTGTATTGCCAATAGGAAAATCATGTGTATGCCCGGAATTTTCGAAACCATACTTAGCATAAAATTTTTGTGCCCTGATATTATGCTCCCACACACCCAAATAAACAGCCTGATAATTTTTTTTTGTACACCATTCCAATAAAAAGTCCATCAGTTGTTGTGCAATGCCCTGCCCTTGATGTTCTGACAAAACATAAATCCGTTTCAGCTCCATAGTTTTCCATTGCTTCATGAATGGCAGGCCGCTGTAATCTTCTTTAAACCTAAGGTAACCTGCAGGCACACCATCTACTTCTGCAAAAAAGAAATAATCTTCCGGGTCGCTCAGTTCTTTTGTAACCTGCGCTTTATTAAAATAGCTTTCTAAAAAGCTAGCCATATCTTCTTCCGTGCAGGTACCGGTAAATGTATCGTAAAAAGTTTTACGGGCCATTTCTGCAAGTACCGGCACATCGTTTAAAACAATTCTTCTTATAGTTACCTCTGCCATTTAACTTTTACCATTTCAGTTCTAATAAATTATTCTTCCGTTCAGTATCAGCCATGCGTTTACTCGGGTCAATTTCAACTGCTTTTAAATCAGGAAGGCGTCGTTTTACTTCCACAATGTAAGTAGGGTGTGTCCAGCGCCATGCATCATGCACTTCTCTTTTTTGTGCAGGGTTTTCGTTTGGTTTTTCACCATACATCAGGTTAAGTGGTATGTAATGCATTTCTGCAGTGCCGTCGTTAAATGTTACCTGC
>JAGVCC010000350.1 GCA_020059395.1 Chitinophagales bacterium
CGGGCAAAATACATCCAGTAATTTACAATCGGTAACAGCAATACCACTGTGTTTTATGTTGGATGGTATTACAGCAACATTGCCGGGTTTCAGTTCAAGCGGCACACCATCTACAGTTAAAGTAAATTCCCCTTCCATTACATGTGCTACCTGCTCGTGCATATGCGAATGCTCCGGTACTGTACTGCCGGCCTTTACTTCCCAATAAGCAAAGGTCATTTTTTCAGTATGAATAAAACGGCCCGTAAGGCCTGGAAATATTTCTTTTGTTGGCAAATGGTTCAATTCGTGTAAAAACATAGTTGTAGCTTTTTGCTAAGATAAAAAATTGTGCGCTCAAACGATTGCACAAATATTGTTGCTGTTTTAGTAACAACTTAGGTTATATTATAATTACATTAGCCTAAATTTTTAACGATGGCTATTGAACCCTGGCGCACTGCAAAAGTGATTAAAATACAAAACGAAACAACAAACACCCGCCGGTATTGGCTGCAGGTGCCGGAGCTGGAAAGTTTTGATTTTAAACCCGGGCAGTTTGTTACGCTGGATTTACCCATACACGAAAAGAAAAATAAACGCTGGCGCAGTTACTCCATAGCCAGCTGGCCCGATGGTACAAATATTTTTGAGCTGGTAATTGTATTGCTGGAAGACGGTGCCGGCACCAGTTACTTATTTAAAGAAGTAAAGGAAGGAGATGAATTATTGTTTCGTGGGGCACAGGGTGTGTTTACTTTACCGGATGTGCTGGAAGATGATTACTATCTTATTTGCACCGGTACCGGCATTGCACCCTTTCGCAGTATGCTGCACCATATTGCTTTAAAAAATATTCCGCATAAAAATGTGTATTTAGTTTTTGGTACACGTACCAAAGAAAATTTATTGTATTACGGAGAGCTAATGGCTTTAACAGCTGCTAACGAAGGCCTGCATTATATTCCAGTATTATCACGTGAGGAGTGGGAGGGGGCAACCGGTTATGTGCATGAAGCCTACAAAAAAATAATTGCGGCAAAAACAAGTAATGCTGTATTACCACCCTCGCACTTTTTTTTATGCGGCTGGCGCAATATGATTGATGAAGCAAAAGCAACTATTACCGGATTGGGCTACGAAAAAAAATCTATTCACCAGGAGTTGTATGGATAAATTTCGTATTTTGTTGTACAAACCCTAAACACAGTACAATGAAACAATTACTATCCGCCCTGAGCTGCATTTTTATTTTTTTATCAGCAGTAACTGCACAGGATTTTCCCACATTTGGTTACGTAACCGCAGAAGAAATAGCTTTAAAAGAATGTGCTTTTGATAAAGAAGCCGCAGCTGTGGTGCTGCTTGATGAAGCTGTGGTAAACCACGATAACGGAAGTATGATAACCTACCGGCATGTGCGGATAAAAATTTTAAAAGAAAGCGGTATTGAACTGGCCAACATAGAAATTCCTTATTACAGAAAAGATAATTTGGAAACTGTTGACCGCATTGAAGCAAAAGTGATAAACACTGATAACAACGGTCAGGTGGAGATTACTGATGTTGAGAAAAAATCTGTTTACAAAAAAGAAAAAAACCAATACTGGAACAACATGGTATTTGCTTTTCCCAGAGTTAAAGTGGGGAGTATTATTGAGTACCAATACCGTAAACTTAGTGACAATTATAATTTTTTAAGTGACTGGCAATTTCATAATTACCTGCCTGTTGTAAAAAGTGCATTTACCCTTTACATACCACCACGCCTGGAGTTTACATACCAGGTACAAAAAGTGGATGACTACCCGGTAATTATTAAAAATAAGCCTGAGGATGCCAGTGTGTATTTTGAAATGAATAATTTACCGGGGCTCGATAATGAATCTTATATGGATGCCCGGAAAGATTATTTGCAGAAAATTAGCTTCCAGTTAAGTGGCATAAACGACCGTATGGGTTTTCAAAAGCAAAACACTACCTGGAAAATGGTGATAAACGATTTTTTATCATTGTCTGTTTTTGGTACACAACTGCGTAAAAACCTTTCTGGCGTAAGTGAATTTATAGATGAGGTAAAGAAACTTGGCAGCGATGAAGCGAAGCTTAAAGCGGTGTATGATTATGTGCGTACAAATATGAACTGGAATGGCTTTAACAGCCGCTATGCAGGTGATGGCGTAAAAGATGCATGGAATAAAAAAACCGGCAGCAATGGGGAGATAAATTTAATACTGATTAATTTATTAAGAGAAGCAGGACTTGACGCAGACCCCTTGCTGGTAAGTGAAAGATGGCATGGTGCAGTAAAAACCAATTATCCGTTTATTGACCAGTTTAATACCGTATATGCTTATGTGGAACTAAACGGCAAAAAATATTATTTAGATGCTACTGATAAAATTAACCCTGCAGCAATTATACCTAAAGATATTTTAAACACCACAGCGCTTTGGGTAAACCGTAAAAATGGCGGCTTAGTAACAATTACCAATAATAATTTAATTTTTTCTGAGTACATACATACCCTTGCTGTAATTGATGTAGCCGGCAATGCCACAGGCGAAACCACGGTAAAAAGTGAAGGCTATGCCCGGGTTGAAAAACTTGCTGCATTAAAAAAATACGGAGAAGAAAAATTTGTAACCACCTATATGAAGAATGATGATTTTAAAACCGACAGTTTTAAAATTACCAATAAAGAAACAGACTCGCTGCCTGCAGAGCAGGAGTTTAAATTTAGCGGCAAGCTGAAAACTTCGGGTGATTATTTATTTTTTCCTATGAACAACTTTACCGGTTTTTACCAAAACCCTTTTGTAGGCGATAAGCGCTTTAGCGATATTAATTTTGGCTATGCCCGTAAAATAACCACCTACACATCTGTAAAACTGCCGCCAAATTATGTAACAGAAACATTGCCCCCGCCGGTAAGAATGACCACTCCCGATAAAGATATTTTTTACAGCCGCACTTTAAATTACGATAAAGAAAATCACATTGTTGAATGTTTGTACACCATTGAGTTTAAAAAAAGCAGGTATGAATATTTTGAGTACAACGTACTGCAGCAGGTGTACAAAAAAATGTTTGACTATTTAAAGGAGCCGCTGGTGTTGAAGAAGAAGTAAATATTTTAGAAAACAAAAGAGTAGCCGCCTTTACCTTTTTTATCTGCCTGTTCAAATTTGTCAATTTCCTGCTGCAGGTATTTTGCATACTGTGTGTACATAAAATTTCGAAAAACGCTGATGTCTTCATTTTGTCGTGTTTGCTGCAGGGCTTCAAAATAGGCTGCTTTATCTTCTTTAAAAACAATGCTGAATGGTAAATTAAAAAAACCTTGCAGGTAATTCATCAGCAGGCGGCTGGTGCGGCCATTGCCATCATAAAAAGGGTGTATGGTTACCAAATCAAAATGGGCATCAAAACAAATGTTAAGTTTTTCTGGTACCGATGCAGCAGTAATCATTTTTTCTGTAATGCCTGCACAAAGCTTTTTTACTAATGATTCCACCTTGTCGTAACCCACAAAATAAGTATTGCCGGCGCTTACATTTCCTTTTCTATAAACGCCTTTGCTGCCATCCAGTTCTCCAAAAACAGTTTGGTAAATACTACCGGTTTGTTTCATTACCGCAGCATTTATCTGTTGTATAAACTCAGGTGTTACTGCTGTTGTATCTTTTGCTTTTTGTGTTATAAACAGTAACGCATTGTAATGATCCTGTACCATTAAACTATGCAGTAACGGTTTGCCTGCGGGTGTAATGCCTTCGTCTAATAAAAGCCTAGTTTCAGTTTCTGTAAGTGTGCTGCCTTCAATTGTGGTGGAGTGGTGGGTAATGGCATAGCCGTTAAACTTATCAAAGTCTATTATGGCTGATAAATTCAGCGATTGAAATTTGTTGATTAACGGTATGATGGTTTGGTTATTCAATTTAATGATGCCTGTATAAATTTTGAGTTCAATGTCTAAGGAAACATCTTTATGTGAACATCGGAATGATTTTTTAGCCAAAAGTCTACCTCCCTTAATAAAGCGCTTAAATTTATATTAAACATTTCAAATGTTAGTTTAGGAATGGTTCGTCTCCAAATATGGTCGTCTTCTACTTTATCAATAAACATTAAAATAAAAATTCCTTTTTCAGGTTTTTCGACTTCTTCTGTAGCTTTTATATTAATGAATTCTAACTTTTTTTTAATTTCCTGAGGTAGCCACTCTTTTGTTGTAAAAACATATAGGGTACTAAAAAAATCTAAAAAATCATTTGAAAGTAATATTGTTTTTCCTCTATCTTTTTTGTACTCTTCATATTCATTTAAGCTAGTAATGCTGAGTTGATTTCTATGTATGATATAAGTAAAAGTTGAATTTTTTGCATGAATATTAGTGTTTTTTAAATAGCTAGCTAATTCAAGAACCTCGTCAATTTGTTTTTGTTTAAATTTTGCATTAATGCCAAATCTGTCAAATAAAAGTATTGCAATGATAAATGCAGCAATTGTAATTACCGAACTAAGTATTGTGAATGCAGAAGAAAGAACTGTATTCCATGTGTCGTTTGGTGATTTTATTATGAATGGAGTTATAAACCCTATTACACAAATAATAGCAGCAATTATTAAATATGATTTTTTAATAGATTGCATAGTTTTATTTTACCCAATCTTCCCCAGCACCAATCCCTTCAAATCCTTTATCGCAATTCTTTCCTGCGTCATGGTATCTCTGTAACGTATGGTAACAGTGTTATCTTCCTTGGTTTGATGATCGATGGTTACACAAAACGGTGTACCAATCGCATCCATACGGCGGTAGCGTTTACCAATAGCATCTTTCTCTTCGTAAAAACAATGAAAAGCTGTTTTGCAGTCGTCCATAATTTCACGGGCAATTTCTGGTAATCCATCTTTTTTAACCAATGGCAGTATAGCTAATTTGGTCGGTGCAATTTTTGCAGGTATACGTAAAACTACACGGCTGTCTTCGGTGCCATCTTCCTTCGTCCATTTTTCTTCGGCATAAGCAAGGCTGATGATGGTTAAAAACAACCGGTCAAGCCCAACAGATGTTTCCACCACATACGGCACATAATTACCATAAGCTTTGCCTGTTGCAGGATCGATATCATTATCAAAATACTGCATTTTCTTTTTACTGAAGGTTTGATGCTGTGTTAAATCAAAATCAGTACGGCTGTGTATGCCTTCCAGTTCTTTCCAGCCAAATGGAAATTCAAATTCAATATCTAATGCAGCATCGGCATAATGTGCCAACTTAACATGGTCGTGGTAACGTAATTTTTCTGCCGGAATACCTAAGCTCTCATGCCATTTTTTTCTTTCTGCTTTCCAGTATTCATACCATTCCTTCTGGCTGCCGGGGCGTATAAAGAACTGCATTTCCATTTGCTCAAACTCTCTCATTCTAAAAATAAACTGCCTGGCCACAATTTCGTTACGGAAAGCCTTACCTGTTTGTGCAATACCAAACGGTATTTTCATACGGCCGGTTTTTTGCACATTTAAAAAATTAACAAAAATACCCTGTGCCGTTTCGGGGCGCAGATACACCATATTGTCTTCGGGGTTTTCGCTGGCCACCGCACCAAATTCAGTTTTAAACATCAGGTTAAATTCCCGTACGTCCGTCCAGTTGCAGGTTTTGCTTACAGCGCATTTCATTTTGTTATCTTCAATCAGCTTTTTTAAACCAGCATAATCTGTTGCGGCTAATAGTTTGTCCATTTCGGCTAACAC
>JAGVCC010000375.1 GCA_020059395.1 Chitinophagales bacterium
GTGGCCGAACTGGCTAATAAAACAGGTATTTTTTACAGCCCCGGCTGTATGACGCCGAGTGAAATTATTACTGCTGAAAACAATGGTGTGCAGCTGGTAAAATTATTTCCCGGTAATATTTTAGGGCCGGAGTTTATGGCGGCGGTTAAAGAAGTGTTCCGCAATTTAAAATTTATGCCCACCGGTGGTGTAGATTTAGATTTGGGTAACCTGAGCGCCTGGTTTACAGCTGGTGTTTGTGCAGTGGGTATGGGCAGTAAATTGATTACCAAAAAAATAATGGAGGAGAAAGATTACGCCACACTGGAAACAAAAATTAAACAGTGCTTTGATTTAATTAAAGAAGCAAGGAAATAATACAATACCTTCAGCCACCAACTTGCTTGGTGGCTTTATCTTTTTAAACAACGATTATGCTTAGCGAAAAAATTGGAAAATACAGATGGTCTATTTGCGGACTGTTATTTTTTGCAACCACTATTAATTATTTAGACAGGCAGGTGCTTTCACTTACCTGGAAAGATCATATTGTACCGGAGTTTCACTGGACGGATTCTGCCTATGGCGATATTACTTCTATCTTTTCGCTGGTGTATGCTTTCTCTATGCTGTTTGCCGGAAAATTTATTGACTGGATTGATACGAAGAAAGGTTTTATGTACGCTATCTTCTTCTGGAGTATTGGTGCGTTGATGCATGCCTATTGTGGTATAGCCACATCTGGTGTTTTAAAAGGCACTTGGTTTGTAAGTTTTGAAACTGCTAAAGAAAATTTGAAAACAGTTACCGATATTTCTAAAGTAATAAATACTAGCGTGGCATTTTTTATTGTGGCACGGGTGGTGCTTGCCATTGGTGAGGCCGGCAACTTTCCTGCCGCCATTAAAACAACGGCAGAATATTTTCCTAAAAAAGACAGGGGCTTTGCTACCAGCGTTTTTAACTCAGGCGCTACTGTGGGTGCTATGCTGGCACCACTTACCATACCGTTTATTGCTGAAGCAATGGGTTGGGAAATGACTTTTATTATTATTGGCGCCTTTGGTTTTTTATGGATGTTTTTTTGGCAGGCCATGTACAAAAAGCCGCACTTGCATCCTAAAGTAAGTAAACAGGAGCTGGAGTATATACAGCAGGATGATGATAATACTGCTGCGGAAAAAGAAATAGAATCAAAAAAGAAATTGCCGCTCCTGAAAGCATTTCAATACAAACAAACATGGGCATTTGCAGTGGGTAAATTTATGACAGATGGTGTGTGGTGGTTTTTTCTTTTTTGGACGCCGGCTTATTTAAAAGATGTGTACGGATTGTCTGGCACACAGGCTGCTCCTTATCTTACAGTGTTGTACGCAATTACTTTATTAAGCTTAATTGGTGGCTGGCTGCCCAGCTATTTTATTGCCAAAAAGCAAATGAATTCTTACGACGGCAGAATGCTGGCCATGCTCATTTTTGCATTTTTTCCTTTGTTGGGTTTACTGGCACAACCTTCGGGAAATATTAGCATATGGCTGCCTGTAATTATTATTGGTATTGCGGGTGCAGCGCATCAAAGCTGGAGTGCAAATATATTTTCTACTGTAAGTGATATGTTTCCTAAATATGCGGTGGCTACAATTACGGGTATTGGTGGTATGGCTGGTGGTATTGGCTCGTTTATAATTAATAAAGGAAGCAGCCGCCTGTTTGATTATGCAAAAGATACTAACATGCAGTTTATGGGCTTTACAGGAAAACCTGCAGGCTATTTTATTGTGTTTTCTGTTTGTGCAGTACTGTATCTTATTGCTTGGGTTATTATGAAACGTTTAGTACCTAAGTATAAGCTGGTGGAAATTTAATTTTTTTATTACACCATTTTTTACAAATTACACGAATTCAAATACAAAAGGGTTTCAATTTTGAAACCCTTTTTCCATATAAAGCAATTCGTGTAATTCGTACTTTTAATTTGTGTTATAAAGAATTCCGCAGCGTTAAATAAAACCTTGCCTCTATATGCTCGGTAGATTTGGTTAAAATTAAATCCGCTGCTTTTTCACCCATCATGGCAAAGTCGGTGCTGATGGTGGTAATACCATTCAGAATTATTTTTTTAAGTGCTGTTTCATTGTAAGAAATTACACCAACATCTTTACCCACTTTCAATTTCTGGTTCAGTATTTTTTCAATTAAAGTTACCAGATCATCCTCCATTAAATTTATATACACTTCCCCTTTTTCAATTGCAGTCTGGCTGATGTCGTGTATAATATTAGGAGTAAAAGCATATTGCAGGCAAAATTTTTTAAAGCCCGATATAATTTCAGACGGATGGTATGTGTACTCCGGCAAAATAATATTTAACGTGTGGTACTTGCTCAGGTGCGGCAGCGCTTCTTCCAAAGCATCATAAATATCTTTATCAAAATGTTCGTACACGGCGCCGTACTGGCCGGTTACGCCGGGTATTAATTTGTCTAAAACAATCAGTTTTTCTTTGGGTATATTATTTAAAACTTTATGTGCATTTTCTGCGCCTTCCATAAAGTGCGGCACAATTACATAGTAGTTGTAATCTTCTTTAGCGTTTTGCAGCAGGTTTTTAAATTGTGTAAAATCGTTGTTGTACACATAAAAATCTATAGTGGCTGCATCTCCCAGTTTATCTGCAAAAGCATCGTAAATAATTTTTTTGTGGGCACTCAGCTTATTGAACATTAAAAACACTTTTATCTTTTGCCCAATAGCCACGTTTTTTATAAAATAACCTTTGCCCGGCACCGAACCTATAATGCCTGCTTTTTTTAAATAGCGGTAACCTTTTTCTGCGGTGTCTCTCGATATTTCAAATTCAAAACTCAGTTCGTTAATGGAAGGCAGCACATCATCCTGCTGCAGCTTTTGGGTTTCTATAGCTTTAATAATACAGTTGGCCAGCTGCTGGTATTTTGGTGTGGCACTATACTCGTCTATGTATATTATTTTGTTAAACGGAGACAGCATTGTTTTGGTGTAAAGCCTTCATTTACTAAAGCTTTAAACAAAAATAGCTGTTTTATTGCAAAACAGGATTGTACATGACGCAGGCCTGCCCCTTTCATTTTACTTTAGATTATATTTTGCATTGCTATATTAAAAACTAATCTGTATGGGTGTTATTCTTGGCGTAATTTTTCATTTTGTAGGCGGTTTTGCATCGGGCAGTTTTTACATGCCGTACAAAAAAGTTAAGGGCTGGAGCTGGGAAAGCTTCTGGATTATTGGTGGCCTTTTCTCCTGGTTAATTGTTCCCCCTTTAGCGGCATACCTTACCATTCCAGGTTTTATGGATATTATTAAATCCTCCACTGGTTTTGTATTAGGCACTACATATTTAATGGGTTTATTATGGGGCATTGGTGGTTTAAC